>DATASX010000072.1 GCA_036269075.1 Sporichthyaceae bacterium | reverse complement strand
GTTGCGGTTGCGGAACTCCCACATGCCGGCCAGCAGCTGGGTCAGGCCGCCGTACGCGAACGCGAAGCCCAGCCAGGCGTCGGTGCCGTGGGTCCAGGTGGCGTTCTTTGCCGACAGCAGGAACGTCGTCAGCGCGAAGGCGGCCAGGCCCAACGGACCCGGGTCGGCAGCCGGTGGCGTGCTGACCGATTGCGGGACGGCTTCGGGTGCCGCGTGCGCTCTGCGGCCGGCATCGTCGAGTTGGGTCACTGTCTCGCTCCTCATGGTGGAGCCGGGGCCGGGTACCCCCGGACGCACGTCAGGTTAAGACGGCCGATCGGGCCAGCACCGGAGCGACGTTTGCTCGTCGATCAGCGGACCAAGCCCGCGCCCAACGGTCCCCCAGCGTCGACGAAAGGTCAACCCCGCACGCCGAGCGGCGGCCAGTTCGACGTGACTGCGCAGGTCAGGCCTTCGGATTCCGGTGCGCGACCGCAACGGTGCACATCGACGGCTCCATGGAACTCACCTGAGAAAATGCACAAGCCCCGCCGGGTCCGACGAGCACCTCGCATCGTCGGACCGGCAGGGCCTGCATCGCCCCCGAACCGCGCCGGGCGGAACTGACTGTATGTCAGATCAGTCCCCGGAACGCGGGCTTCCCCGCCCCGAGGGGCTGGGAAGGTGCGTGGCCCAACCGGATCTCGGCCGGGCCACGCACCTGGGAGGGATTTGTGCTCACCGCCACCAGTGGTGGTGGTGCCTGTGATGCCCCCCGCCGTAGCCCCAGCCGCCATCGCCCCAACCGCCGCCGCCCCAATCGCCGTCGCCGTCGCCGTCCCAGCAGCGGTGATGCCGGTGGTGCCACCACGTCGGGGCCATGGTCGAGGCCGTCGAGACGTGCGGTGCAGCAGCTTGCGGAGTGGTCGCCGCTCCCGCGGCAGGGGCGACGATCATGGTGATCGCCGCTGCGGCGAACGAGGCCGCCAAGGTCTTCTTCCCGATGCCCATTCGATGTCCCTTCGTCCGGTCGCGCCGCCGGCTGCGGTGCGGTGACTGCAGTTCGGGCTCACCCGAGCGTGCGGGATCTTTCATCGCGTTCGCAGGCGAATCGGACAAAGGCGTCGTTATTGGTGACAGCCGTCATCAACTTCACTTTCAGAAGACGCAGTAGCCGCCGTCCACGACGACCTCATTGCCGGTGTGGTAGGTCTGCTCGGGGTCGGCGAGGAACACCGCGACCTTCTCGAACTCATCCGGGGTGGCCCAGCGACGCACCGGCGTGCGCGCGATGGTCGCGTCCATGAACCGCTCGTTGCGCTGCATGTTCTCGTTCATGGCGGTACGGGTCCACCCGGGCACCAGGATGTTGCAGCGCACCCGGTAGCGGGCCAGTTCCACGGCCAACGTGCGGCCCAGCCCGACCACCGCGCACTTGCTCGGGGAGTACGCGCCCACGCCGGTGGCGCCGAACACACTGGCCGTCGAGGACACCAGCACCAACGAGCCGCCACTGTCCTGCTCGATGAACCGACGCGCGGCCGCGCGGGCGGTGAGGAACGCGCCGTCGACGTTGACCGCCATGATGCGGTGCCACTCGTCCAGCGAGGTGTCGACAAGGTTGGTGTGCCCGGCAATGCCGGAGTTGGCGAACACCGCCCCCAGTGGGCCGAGTTCAGCGACCGTGCGGGCCATCGCGGCCTCGATCTGGTCCTCGTCGGCCACGTCGCAGTCCACCGCGATCGCCTGCACGCCGTGCGACGCGATCTGCTCCGCCGCTGCCTTGTTGCGTTCGGTGTTGCGGCCCCACACCGCGATGTTCGCGCCGGCCTTGGCCAGCCCGATCGACATGCCCAGGCCCAACCCGGAGTTGCCACCGGTGACGGCAACGGTCAACCCGCGAAGATTGCTCATCCGGGCATTCTCCTCGGGGTGGACGCAGTTCCTACCCCGGGACCGACGCGGCAACCGGTTCGAGCGGCGGTGCCGCCGCGGGGCGCATCGCTGCCAACCGCACCGGGATGCCGTTGAGCACCGAGGTACCGGAGATCGCCTCGACCCGCGAGACCCGCAGACTGTGCAACATGACGGAGGCACCGGTGACCCCCAGGACGGCGGGTCGCGCCCCTGGAGCCCCGATGTTGTTCAGGAGCCGACGACGGTGCGAGGGCGAAGCCCGCTGACGGTGCCTCAGATCGCGGTGTAGCCACCGTCGACGGTCAGGTGGGTCCCGGTCACGAACGACGAGGCCGGGCTGGCCAGGAAGATCAACGCGGAGTCCACCTCGGCCTGCTCACCGAACCGGCCGAGCAAGGTCCCGTCGGCGACGACCGCGCCGATCTGGTCGGCGTGCTCGGAGTTCATCTCGGTGATCAGGTAGCCCGGGCACAGCGCGTTGACCCGGATCCCCTTGCGCCGCGACCACTGCTGGGCCAGATCCCGGGTCAGCCCGAGCACACCGGCCTTCGAGGCCGAGTACGAAGCCTGCGGGAAGTGGGAGGCGACCAGGCCGAGAACACTGGACACGTTGACGATCGACGACCCGGGCTTCATTACCCGGGCGCACTCCTGCGACATCCAGAACGTGCCGTTCAGGTTGACGTCGATCACGGCACGGAACGACTCCGGGGTCTCCCGGGAGGCGGGCACGGCCGGGCCGAGGCCGGCGTTGTTGACCAGCACGTCGACCGAGCCGAACTCGGCCATCGCGGCGGCGACCACATCGGCGCAGTCAGCCGGGTCGGCGACATCCGCCTTGACCGTCAGCGCCTGGCCACCCACCGCGCGGATCTGCTCGGCCACCTCGGCCAACCGGTCGAGGCGCCGGGCGGCGAGTACGACCCGAGCGCCGACCAAGGCCAGGGCGATCCCGAAACCCGCGCCCAGACCGGAACTGGCGCCGGTGACGATCGCGGTGCGTCCGTCGAGCCGGAAGGCCGCCAGCGGGTCGGTCGCCATCAGCGGCCGATCAGGTCGCGGGCGATGATCACCTTCATGATCTCGCTGGTTCCACCGAAGATCGTGGTGACCCGGGCGTCGGTGTAGGCGCGCGCGATCGGGTACTCGGACATGTAGCCGTAGCCGCCGAACAACTGCAGGCATTCGTCGACCACGCGCTTGTGCATCTGGGTGCACCACAGCTTGGCCTTGGCCGCGGTCACCGCGTCCAGGGTGCGGTTGTTCCAGCGCCGCACGCACGCCTCGACGAATACCTGCCCGACGTCGAGTTCGGTCACGCACTCGGCCAGGGCGAACGAACTGTTCTGGAAGTCGGCGACCCGCTTGCCGAACGCGGTGCGCCCGGTCGTGTACTCCAACGTCCAGGCCAGCGCCGCGCGGGCGGCGGCGCAGGCGTTCACGGCGATGGTCAGCCGTTCCAGCGGCAGCCGTTCCATCAGGTACCGGAAGCCCGCGTCCGGCTCCCCCAGCAGGTTGTCGGCCGGCACCCGCACCTCGTCGAAGCTGAGCTCGGCGGTGTCCTGGCCGTGCAGCCCGATCTTGCCGAGCTTGCGCCCCCGGGTGAACCCGGGCATGTCCCGCTCGACGACGAACAGGCTGAAGCCGCGCGAGCCGGCGTCCGGGTCGGTCCGGGCCACGACGATCACCAGGTCGCCGTGCACGCCGTTGGTGATGAACGTCTTGGAGCCGGACAGGATCCAGTCGGCGCCGTCGCGGCGGGCGGCGGTGCGCACGCCCTGCAGGTCGCTGCCCGCGCCCGGCTCGGTCATCGCGATAGCCCCGATCGCTTCACCGGTTGCGCAGTCGGGCAGCCAACGCTTGGCCTGCTCCGGGGTGCACAGGTCGGCCAGGTACGGGATCACGATGTCGCAGTGCACGGCGAACCCGGCGGCCATCGAAGCCGCGGCCACCTTGTTCAACTCCTCGATCAGCACCATCCGGAAGCGGAAGTCCTCGGTCCCGCCGCCGCCGTACTCCTCGGCGAGCCCGATGCCGAGGAAGCCCTGCCGGCCCGCCTCGAGCCAGACCTCGCGCGGCACCAGGCCGGCGTCGTCCCAGGCCTCGACGTTCGGGGCGACGTGCCGGGACACGAAGGTCCGCACAGCCTCACGGAACGCCTCATGGTCGGGCTCGAACTCTTCCCGGGGGGCCCACAGATCGGCAGTCAATTGGTCGCCTCCTGGCTCACTGAGCACTTGCGTACCGGGGATTGCTCCCGCACGAAACGCGGTCCGTCACCGGAGTTGACGTGGCGCGCCGGTCGACCATAGCGTATTTAGCGAGCGCTAAGTAGGTACCCGTCGAAGGGGAACTTTCGTGAGAGACGCAGTCATCGTCGATGTGGTCCGCACCGCATCCGGCAAGGGCAAGCCAGGTGGGGCACTGTCCGGCACGCACCCGGTCGACCTGCTGGCCGGCGTGATCAAGGCCTTGGTCGACCGCACCGGCATCGACCCGGCGCTGGTCCAGGACGCGATCTGCGGTTGCGTCTCCCAGGTCGGTGAACAGGCGTTGAACATCGGCCGCAGCGCGGTCCTGGCCGCGGGCCTGCCCGAGCACGTCCCGGCGACCACCATCGACCGGCAGTGCGGCTCGAGCCAGCAGGCAGTGCAGTTCGCCGCGCACGGTGTGATGGCCGGCTTCTACGACGTGGTGATCGCCGCCGGCGTCGAGTCGATGAGCCGGGTGCCGATGTTCTCCTCGTTGGCCGGCAAGGACCCCAACCGGGCCGCGCTGGCCGCGCGCTACCCCGACGGCCTGGTAAATCAAGGCATCTCGGCCGAGATCCTCGCCGCCCGCTGGAAGCTCGACCGCGAGGCGCTCGACGAGTACTCGGCGCGCTCGCACCGACTGGCCGCCGCCACCGCAGCGTCCGGGCGGTTCGACACCGAGATCGTGCCGGTGCAGGTGACCGGCCCGGACGGGACGACCCGCGCGCACACCCTCGACGAGACCGTGCGCGCCTCGACCACCGCGGCCGGCCTGGCCGGGCTGAACCCGTCGTTCGTCGACGAGGACCTCGGTCGCCGGTTCCCCGAGATCGACTGGCGGATCACCCCGGGCAACTCCTCGTCGCTGGCCGACGGCGCCTCGGCCGTGCTGATCATGAGCGCGGACACCGCCGAGCGCCTCAACCTGCGCCCACGGGCCCGGTTCCACTCGTTCGCGGTCACCGGCAGCGACCCGCTGCTGATGCTCGACGGCGTCGTCGCCGCCACCGAGCAGGTCCTGGCCCGCGGTGGGCTGACGGTGAACCAGATCGACGCCTACGAGGTGAACGAGGCGTTCGCGCCGGTGCCGCTGCTGTGGCGCGAGGCGTTCGACGCCGACCCGGAGAAGCTCAACCCGCGCGGCGGAGCCATCGCGCTGGGCCACCCGCTCGGCGCGTCCGGGACCCGGCTGCTGGCCACCCTGGTCAACCAGCTCGAGGCCACCGGAGGCCGCTACGGATTGCAGACCATGTGCGAGGGTGCAGGAATGGCGAACGCCACTATTGTGGAACGCCTCTAGACCAACCGGAGGGCAGGCCGGGGACCGGGACGCTCCGGCCTGTCGTTGGTGTCGGTCGCGCGTGTCGATGGGAGCCGACGCGTGCGGCCGACACCGTTGGTTTGCCGTCTCAACCCAGCGCGGGCTCGGTGATCGCGCCGACGGCCTGCCGGGCGATCTGCACGTAGCGGGAGGCCAGTTCGGTCGGCGAGAGCAGGCCGGCCGGGTCGTACCAGGTCGGGATCGCCTGCAGCATACCGAGCAGAGCCCGAACGGTGTCGTCCGGGTGGGTGACCCGGAACTGGCCGGTGGCCACCCCCTGCTCGACGATGAGGCGCAGCAGGTCCTCGAGTTGCTTGCGGACCTTGGCATAGGCCCGGCGGTTGCGCGGGGACAAGGCCCGCGTCTCCGCGTCCAGGAAGGCCAACCCGCGGCGGTGTGCCATGTACAGCGCGACGCACTCGACGAAGTTCGAGAAGCGGGCCGCGGGGTCGTCGCCGGCCTCCTGCACCGCCTGGCGGGTCCGGCGGTCGAGATGCTGGACCGAGCCGACGAGCAACTCGACCAGCATCCCTTCCTTGTTGCCGTGGTGGTAGTACAGGGCAGGCACCGTCAGGCCGACGCGGCCGGCGATGTCCCGCACCGAGGTGCCGTGGTAACCGGCGGCGCCGAACGCCTCGAGTGCACCGGCCAGCGTCGGTGCGATCTCCAATTCGCCGTAGAACCGCCAGTCGTCGGGCAACGGCTCGAGCATCTGGGTCATCGCGGCGACCACCTTCTCGCTCGAGCAGCGCGGATTGACGCCGGATTGCGCCATCCGTAAGCTCAACACCGTACTTAGCGAGCGCTACATAAACAAGCGCCGCAGGAGTCGACCTCCTGGAGTTGCCGGTGCCCCGTTCGCAGCGACGTCACGAGTGCTTCGCATGACGGGCTCCCGCGGGCCGGCACCGCGGTCTCGCGCACCCCGCCCCACCTGACGCAGCATCACAACACAGGAGGAGAACGAATGGAGCTCACTGGAGCTGCCGCAGTGGTCACCGGCGGCGCGTCTGGCCTCGGCCTGGCCACGGTCCGTGCCCTGCACGCCGGCGGCGCCGCCGTGGTCATCGCGGACCTGCCCTCGTCGAACGGCAAGGCAATCGCCGACGAACTCGGCGACCGCGTCGAATTCGCCGCCACCGACGTGACCGACGCGGATCAGGCGCAGGGCGCCGTCGACCTGGCCGGCACTCTCGCCCCGCTGCGTGTCCTGGTGAACTGCGCCGGCATCGGCACACCGGGCCGCACGATCAGCCGCGAGGGCCCGCTGCCGCTGGACCAGTTCACCCGCATCGTCACGGTGAACCTGATCGGCACGTTCAACATGATCCGGCTGGCCGCCGCGGCGATGGCCGCGACCGATGAGGTCGGCGGCGAGCGCGGCGTCATCGTGAACACTGCGTCGGTCGCCGCTTTCGACGGCCAGGTCGGTCAGGTTGCCTACTCGGCCTCCAAGGGCGGCATCGTCGGGATGACCCTGCCGATCGCCCGCGACCTGGCGACCACGAAGATCCGCATCGTCACCGTCGCGCCCGGCCTGTTCCGCACCCCGCTGTTCGCGACGCTGTCCGACGAGTTCATCGCCTCGCTCGAGGCCCAGGTCCCGCACCCGTCGCGGTTGGGCGACCCGGCCGAGTACGCCGCGATGGTCGCGCACATCGTCGCCAACCCCATGCTGAACGGCGAGACCATCCGCCTGGACGGCGCCATCCGGATGGCGCCCCGGTGACCTGTGGCGGGCAGGGCAGGGTTGGCGGCGCTCCCGGCGTGATCAGGCTGCGGTCGAACGGCCGGTCTTCTCGGCGGGTCCGGTGCCCGCGGCGAGGTTGATCAGGCCGAGGCCGAAGGACTCGTGGTCGAGCAGGACGTGCACGTCGTGGCGGCCACCTACCGGGGTGCGGTTGCGGGCCCACTCCAGCACGGCGGTCACCCCACCCACGTCGGCCAGGTCCCAGTCCTCGTGACCGCCGTCGGGCGACCAGAGCGTGACCCGGTAGCGCGGGTTGGTGATGTCCCAGCGGGGCTTCGTCGGGTCGGCGAGGGTGGTGTCCACAGTTCCCCGTCCTTCTGGAGTTCTGCTCGTGGGCCGGCGCGGAGGCCTGAGTCGTACCGGCGGCTACCCGCGCTGCCCGGGTCCACGCCTGGAACCGGACCCGGGTTTCGACCGGGCTGGAGAATTAGGTGTGCGCGCCCGCGCGAGTCGCAATCGCAATGTGGTTATTCTTCGGGTTCATGGGTAATGGCCTCGGTGGTTGGAGGTGCGGTCGGATGGGTCGATCGACTGCTCGAGTGGTCGCCGTGGCCGGGTTGCTCCCGGTCGTCCTTGCAGTGCAGACCGGGGCACCGCCCGCGTTCGGTCCGGCTTCGGCTTCGGCATTGTCGCGGACCGAGGCCTACGCCGACTGCACACACGCGGCCTACGAGCCGAGATCCTGGGTACTCGCCTGCGCGGATGCCGGCGCCGTCCTCGAGAAGGTCCACTACCGGTCCTGGACCAGCAAGGTCGCGCACGGCCGGGCGATCGAGGCGCTCAACATCTGCCGACCGAACTGCGCCGAGGGCCACTACCGTCGCTACCGGGTCACCTTCACCGTAAGCCGACCCGTCCAGATCCACGGCCGAGCGGTGTTCACCCGGGTCACCGTTCACCGACATGGCCGGCACGCAGAGGTGTTCAGCCTTCCGTCGCGTCCGCTCTGATCTGACGGCCCGTCACACCAGGAGGACTCTGCACGCCGAGGTCGCGCCGGAACTTCTCCGGCATCACCAGGTCCGCCGGGGTGAGGTCGGCGACCGAGCCACGCCCCAGCGCGAGCAGCGTCGAGTCGATGCCCGCGCGGAACAGGTCGAGCACGTTCTCCACGCCGGCCTGGCCATTGGCCGCCAGGCCCCACAGGTAGGCCCGACCGATCATCACCGCACGCGCGCCCAGCGCGACGGCCTTCACGACGTCGCTGCCGCGGCGGATGCCACCGTCGAGCAGCAGCTCGATCTGATCGCCGACGGCCTCGGCGATCGCGGGCAGCGCCCGGATCGCGGCCGGGGTCCCGTCGAGGTTGTTGCCGCCGTGATTGGACACCGAGATCGCGGTCAGCCCGGCGTCGACGGCACGGCGGGCGTCGTCGACCCGGATGATGCCCTTGAGCATGCACGGGCCGTCCCACTGCGAGCGCAACCAGGCCACGTCGGACCAGCGCGGGGGCGGGGTCTGCATCCATTCGCCGTAAGCGGCGAAGAAGCCGGGTGCGGGCTCCCCTGCCGAACGGGTCATGTTCGGCACGGAAAGGTCGGGCAGCGCACCGCTGCGGACGAAGTCGCGCAGCCACTGCGGCCGGACCAGCACCTCGGGCGCGAACTTCAACGCGGTCTTCAGGTCGATCGACGCCGGGATCGACGGGCTGCCCCAGTCGCGAGCGTGGGAGAACGACCAGTCCAACGTGATGATCAGACCGACGGCGCCGGCTGCCTTGGCCCGCTCCAGCCGGGCGGTCATCATGTCGCGGTCGCCGCACCAGTAGACCTGGAAGAACACCGGAGCGCCCTGGGCCGCGACAGCCTCGATCGGCTTGCTGGCGAACGAACTGAGGCCCACGGCGGTGCCCCGGGCAGCGGCCGCGCGGGCCACCCCGAGCTCCGCGTCCGGGTGGACGGCCTGCACACCGGTCGGGGAGATCAGCACCGGCAGGGAAAGCTGCTGGCCCATCACGGTCGTGCTCTGGTCGCGCTTGGCCGGTGCGTCCGCGACGTGCGGGGCGAAGCCGAGCTCGCCGAACGCCGTGAGGTTGTCCTGGTAGGTGACGCCGCGTTCCGAGCCGGCGAGCAGCGCCTTGTAGACCGAGCGAGGCAACCGTCGCTGCGCACGCCGTTGCGCCTCGGCCACGGTCTCGAACCAGTGGTTCGCCATGGGACTCCTCTCAGCCGCTCACCGGACTGGTGTCGCAGGCGCGGTCGGGCCGTCGGCCGATCGTGACCGGGACCGGTCCGCGCCGCGAATGGTCGACCGGCGAGCGGGGCGCGACGCCCCGATCGGCCAGCGCGGACTCGCCGTAGCCCTGCACGCACTCGGGGTCCGGCCCGTCCAGGGGCAGGCCGGTGAAGAACTTCGCCGCCATGCAACCGCCGCGGCAGGAGTCGTAGGCCGAGCAGGAACTGCAGGCCCCGCCGGACTGGGGTTCGCGCAGATCGGCGAACAGGTCCGAGTTCCGCCACACCCCGGCGAATCCCCCGGGCGAGGTGACGTTGCCGGCCAGGAACTCCGGGTGGATCGCGAACGGGCAGGCGTAGACGTCGCCGACCGGGTCGATCAGGCAGACCACCCGACCGGCGCCGCACAGGTTCAGGCCGGGCAGCGCGGAACCGTAGGCGGACAGGTGGAAGAACGAGTCGCCGGTCAGCACGTTGTCGCCGTTGGCGACCAGCCAGTCGTACAGCTGCCGCTGCTGGCCCGGCAGCATCCGCAGCTCGTCCCAGACGTCGACCCCGCGCCCGCTCGGACGAAGCCGGGTCAACCGCAGCTGGGCGCCGACCTCGTCGGCCAGCCGCTTGAACCCGTCGAGTTCCGCGACGTTGTGCCGGGTCATCACCACCGAGATCTTGAAGTTCGCCATGCCCGCGTCGGCGAGGTTGCGCATCGCCCGCAACGCGGTCGCGTGCGATCCCGGGCCCCGGACGGCGTCGTTGACCTCGGCGCTGACCCCGTCGAGGGAGATCTGCACGTCGACGTAGTCGTCGGCGGCCAGCCGCCGGGCCACCTGCGGGGTGATTCGCACGCCGTTGGTGGAGAACTTCACCCCGACGTGGTGCGCGGTGGCGTAGTCGAGCAGCTCGAAGAAGTCCGGCCGGATCGTCGGTTCGCCGCCGCCGATGTTGACGTAGAAGACCTGCATGGCCTCGAGTTCGTCGACCACCGCCATGCACTGCGCGGTGGTCAGCTCGCGGGGGTCGCGCCGCCCGGAGCTGGAAAGGCAGTGCACGCAGGCCAAGTTGCAGGCGTAGGTGAGCTCCCAGGTCAGGCAGATCGGCGCGTCCAGGCCGAGGGCGAACTCCTCGGTCAGCGGCCGCACGGCGGTCCGGACGCTCATCAGGTCTCCCGCGGGACGATGGTGCCGCCGGCCGCGAGCGAGGCCAACGCGCGTGTGTAGTCGGGCAGGTCGGCCTCCGCGACGCCGGCGCCGTCGCAGGCCTGCCGGGCGGTGGGGGCCGCGGCCAGACCGCTGACCACCTCGAGCAACTGACGGCTCTTCAGGAACGAGAGCCGACGGGTGTCGAAGCTGTAGAGCAGGGCCCCGAAGCGTTCCGGGCGCACCGCGACGCGCGGGTGCAAGGCCCAGGCGGAGTCCAGACTGAAATTAGTACTGCGCCGATCGTCACTGACTGCGCCCGGAAGTAGCCGATCTTTCAGGTCTGAAGACTCTTTTGAATTGGCTACTTCCGTGCGCATCAGTAAACCCCGCACATGCCGTCGATCGAGACGTCCTCGACGAGCAGGTCGGCGACGACTACGTCCTGCGCCGCGGACAGTTCTGCATCGGCCGGCCCGGCGCCGGCTTCGGGGTTGGGGTTGGCGTCGAGCATCGTGACCTCCGGACGGGTCGGGAGTTATGACACCTCGTGTCAGATGTCTGGGAATTTAACGCCACTGGGTGCCAGAATTCAAGACCTGAACCGGAGCAGGGTGGAGAAATGACAGCGGAGACCGGCGCGGCGAGGCGTGGACGGCCGTCCGGCACCAGCGCCCGCGCCCTCGAGCTCACCGCCCTGGAGCTGTTCACCCGACAGGGCTTCGACGACACCACCGTCGAGCAGATCGCGAATGCGGCCGGGGTCAGCAGGCGGACGTTCTTCCGGTACTTCGACTCCAAGACCGACGTGCTGTGGCACGAGTTCGACACCGAGGTCGAGGAACTGCGCGCGGCGTTCGCGGCGGCCGACCCGGCGCTCCCCCTGCTCGATGCGATCCGGACCGTGGTGATCGCGGTCAACCGCTACGGGGCTGACGACGTAGCCGAACTGCGCGACCGGATGAACCTGATCGCGACCGTCCCGGCACTGCAGGCCAGCGCCGCGGTGCACTACGACCGGTGGGAGTCCGCCGTCGCCGAGTACGCCGCGGCCCGGCTCGGGCAACCGGCGGACTCGCTGTTCCCGCTCAGCCTCGCCCGGGCGACCCTGGCGGTCTGCCGGGCTGCTTTCGACCGCTGGGCGGTGCGCGGCGACGCTGACCTGACCGTCTATCTCGACGCCGCGCTGCGGGCGCTCGCCGTCGGCTTCCGCGGTGTGGTCGCCGAACCCGCCGCGACCCGCGCGCGCGGCACCCGGCGGGCCGGCGCGCGGCCTGCCTGACCAGAGTTCACCCTTGGGGGCGCGTGCCGTTCCCGGGATCCCGGCCGTGGCGATGGGAAGCTGCTGAAGTCCCCCGCCGGACCTGAACACACGGAGACCTCCATGCGCCGCTACGCCACCGTCCTGGCCGCGTTGTCGATCGTCGCCGGACTGGCCGGTTGCGGCAGCAAGGACAACACCTCGGCCGCCTCGTTCACGAAATCCGGCGACACCGCCGGCGCGAACACCGGGGCGCCCGGTGCCGGCCCCGGCCCCGGGCTCACCCCGGCGTCTGCCGCCCCGACGATGAAGCCCGCCGCCGCGTTGGCGATGGCCACCAGCGACGTGTCGAAGGTGTCCCCGGCGCTGGTCACCTGGTTCAACAGCCACGGCTACGCGACCACCCTCGAGCAGGTCGCCCAGGCGATGGTGAAGGCCGGGATCGCGATGGACCCGACGGACTCGGTCGCCACGTACCAGTACGACGCCGCCGCCAAGCAGTTCAAGCTCTGCGTGGAGAACGACTCGCACGCCTGGGCCCGCTACGACACCGCGCTGCACAAGGTCGCCGGCAGCAACACCAGTGGCGGTTGCCCGCAGTCCTGACGCCTCAGGCCCCGCCCGCCTCGTCGAGGGTCAGCTCGCGGACCCGACCCGGCGCAGCGGGGCCGAGCAATGCGGTGAACCCGAGTTCGGCACAGATGCCGGCCAGGGCCTCCGGGGTCCGCGGATCGGCGCCGACGGTGAGCAGCGCCCGGGCGAGCAGGCCCTTGGCCGCCTTGTTGTGGTGCGAGACAACCTTGCCCGCCTGCGTCACCCGGACCGCCACGGTGCGCTCGGCCGAGGCACCGGAGGGCCGCCAGGCGTTGGCGTAGGTCCCGGAGCGCAGGTCCAGCACCAGCCCTCGCCCGGCCCGGTGCGGCAGCACATTGTTCAGGTGCGGGCGCCAGTAGGAGGCCAATGCTCCCAGCGGCGGCAGGCTGACCGCGCCGGACAGGCGGTAGGCCGGGATCCGGTCGCCGGGCGCGGTCACGCCCCACAGCCCACTGGAGATCAGGACGCAGCGGGCCGCCCGACGTTTCGCGGCGGCATCCAGGCTCGCCAGATCCAGGTGCTCGAACAGCACCCCGGAGTACACCCGGGCGGCCGGGCTCGTCGGCGCGTCCAGCAGGACGCGGTTGCGCTCGAGCTCCTCGACCCGGGTGGGTGGCAGATCGAGAATCCGCGCTGCCTGCTCGACCGGACCGGAGCACACCGCGGCCAACGCCTCGAGCACGGCGCCCCGGGCCGCGCGCAACTCGGCACCGAACGTCAAGGCGTCGAGGTCCAGGGACGCGCCGCGGCGGGGCGCGGTCTTGCCCTCCGACGGCGGCAGCAGGATCAGCACCGCGGCACTGTATTGCCGGCGCAGCGGGCCAGGCATCTGACGCTGTGTCAGGCGTGCGTCCACCGTGGATCCTCGACCCGGCAGCCGCGATCGCCGACCTGACGCGAGAAGGCCGTGACATCAACCGGACCGCACCGGAAACAGTCGCGAAACCCACCGGTTGTTGCATGAACCATGAGCCGTCGCACCGTGATCCTCGCTGTGGTCGCAGCTGCCTCGGCCTGCGCCGTGGTCCCGGCGGTCCCCGCCCAGGCCGAGACCGACCCGACCCCGAACCTGACGATCGTCGCGGCCCAACTGGCCGGCGCGACCGACCAGAGCCACCACATCAGGGTGGCGCTGCGCGTCGCGTGCTCCCCCGGCAAGTTCGACACCGACGGCCTGGAAGTGACCAGCGCCGCGCCCAAGGCGGTCACCGAGGATGCACTCGAGTGCACCAATCAGACCGTCACCGACCTCGTCTCGCTGACCAGCAACAAGGTCTACAGGATGAACACGCCGGTAACGATCACGGCCACCCTCCGGTCCACCGATCACAAGACGGTTCTCACCGGCACCCGGACGATCACGGTTCAGCAGGGCTGACGGCACGTTCGCACCCAACCGGCGACCGGCGGCGCCACATGATCGTTCTTCGTCACGCTGGGCCACCACGCGTAGAAGATTGCGCGTCAAGGCCGGCTGCGCCGATCACAGAACGTGAACAAATGACACATACGCCTCGAAATGCTTGTATGGGCGCAAAATAAGTCGCTGTCCAAGATGACCGGTTTTTGCCGTTTACTCCCCTTCTGCGCACTTGATTGGTGTCGAGGTTTCGAGGAAACGGCATAGGTTCGAACGTGTCGACGGATCGACCCGGCCCCGTCCCCCGGGAGCGGGAGGTCCCACATCGTGTGGAAGGCAGGAAGAGGATGGGTATTCGGCGAGGAGCGGCGTTGGCGGGCCGCGTCGCGGCCGCGTGCGTCCTGACCGCGGGCCTGGTTGGCGTCGGCGCCGGTGCGGCTGGTGCAGCTACGACGACTACTGCGATGGTTCCGGCACACCACGGCGGCGGCCATCACGGCGGCGGCCACTGGCGCGGCGGCCACGGCCACTTCCATGGCGGCGGCGGCTACGGCTACGGCGACGACTGCGACAACTACTACTACGACGATGACGAGGACTGCTGATCCAAGCGGTCTGCTGAGGTTCTGAACCTCGATCCATACAGCCGCGGGGTCACCGGCGAGGGCGCCGGTGACC
>DATASX010000071.1 GCA_036269075.1 Sporichthyaceae bacterium | reverse complement strand
CCAACGTCGGGGGGTCGTGGCCCGGGACAGACGAGCCGACCGGCCCGGTGCTCTGGGGAATGGGCGGAAGCGGCGGAGGTGGTCGCTGGGAACAGGATTTCTGGGTCTGGCCGCTACCGCCGCGAGGCCCGGTCGGGCTCGTCTGCGAATGGCCCGCAGCCTGTTTGGCGACGAGACCTCGCACCATGCAAACAACTGGACGTCGGTCAGGATCGCGCGGGCACAGAGTCGCGTCGATCACACCGACGATCACTAGCCAACGTCTCCTGGAGGGCAGCGGAGACGCGCCTGCATCGCGTGACTTTCCGTAGCGGCAAGTTGCGTGCTACCTTTCCATCATGGAAAATCGGTCGCCGCGTTCGACTTCTCCCGACACAGCCCGAGAGCGGCTACGGGCCGCCCGGCAGGTTCACGACGCGTCGGCCCGTCGTGCGATGGCCCCAGCGTGGCTCATCCTCGTGTTGAGCGTCTTCTGCGGAGCGCAGACGATTGCGCCCGCGTACAGGGGACCGGGAAACGTGGTGAGCCTCATCGCGGTCGTGTTGCTCCTGGCTGCGCTTGTGAGGATGTCGGCCCGTAACCAGTGGCGGGCCCTGCGTTCACCGCCGAAACCCAAGTGGAGTGTCGCCGAACGGGCGCTCGTCGCTGTCGCGGTCCTCGTCGCTGGCGTGGTCGGCCCCCATCTGCTCGCCGGCCACGGCGACTCGGCGCTGGACAGTTGGGGATCTGGTGCAGCGGTGACTGTGATCGTTGCGGCCTGCATGTTCGCCGCGCAGGCCTCCTATCGGCGTCAATCTCGGGCGTGGCAGCGGTGAGCAAGGCGGCGTTCAACGAGCTGATCCACGCGCCCCTGCGCCTGCAGATCTGCGCGATGCTCTCCCCGGTGCGATCGTTGCCGTTCGCCGAGATACGGGACAGCCTGGAGGTCTCGGATTCGGTTCTCAGCAAACACCTGTCAGCCCTCGCCGAAGCCGGCTACGTGGACGTCTCCCGTGTGCGAGCGGATGCACGTTCTCGGCGGCAGGTCACCCTCACCAAGACAGGACGCGCGGCCTTGCGCGCGCACCTGGCGGCGCTGCAGGCGATCGCCGCCGCAGCCGAACCGGCCACCACCGAGCAGCGGTCCGGCGCCCGTGCTCCCAAGGGCTACCAGGCCCGTAGCGAGGCCCTCCGCGATCCTCGGATCGCGTAGATGGTGCTCCCGCTGGGGTCCGCGTATGGGGCCCCGGCGCCTCAGAAGCGATGTCGGGTGTGGCCGAAGCTGCCCTTGGCGAAGGCGAGGACTTTCGCCGGGCGGACAGCGAAGACGAGGGCGCGCCGGAAGCCATCCTCGCTGACCTCGTACTGCCATCGCCCGTCCCACTTCTGTGCCCAGGCTGCGGCAAGCCGTTCGAGTTGCTGTGCGTCGGTGACGCGGACCGCATCGCCCTCGACGACGACGTCGAGGCCGCCCTGCCAGTCGTTGGCGCCTGTCGTCAGCGCGACGCGCGGGTTGCCGGCGAGGTTGCGCGCCTTCTGCTCGTCGGGGCCCGTGGAGAAGTGCAGGGCGTCGTCGAGCCAGACGGCGACGAGCGGAGTGACGTGCGGGCGGCCGTCCGCGCGGACGGTCGAGATCCAGAAGATCTCAGCCTGCTTGATCGCCTCGAGCGTGTCCTGCCAACTGGCGGGCTCTGCCGATGGTTCGCTGAATCGGGTGTCGAGTTCGGTGCGGGGTGTCGTCGTCACGGGTTCTGTCCTCGGGGTCGGGGGTGGCGGGCTGCTTGCTCTCAGGACCTAGACAGCCGGACACCGGGGAACTCATCGGTTCGGGTGACGCGATCTCCGGTCGATCCTCGATCAACCGCAGACCGGCAATTCCGCGCCTACCGGGGCTGGACCGGCCAGTGAGGGGGCGCCCAGCCCCCCTGTGGGTCCGTGGTTTGCCCGACCTCGATCAGGTGACCGTCAGGATCACGGATGTAACAACGGATCTCGTACTCGTGCTGCTTCGGCGGCGTCAGGAAATCGGCACCCCGGGCGTTCCATTCGGCGTACACCGCCTCGATGTCCTTGACCCGGATGTTGAGGAAGCTGCTGACCCGGTCGGGGGTCGGGTGGGGTCTCCAGCGTGACCTCCGGCTTGTCGTCGGTCGGTCCACCGCCCACATTGATGACGATCCAGCTGTTGGAGAGTGCGACATTGGTCGGCTCTCCGGACGGCTCGCCGGAGAAGACGACCCTGCCGCCGAGTACTTCGGTGTAGAAGCGCCGAGAGCGCTCGACATCGTCCGAGACGATGAAGTGGGCAAGCACAATCCCCTCCGGGGACGGTGGGAACTCGGCCATCCGACACCTCCACTGGTTGGGTCTCACCACGCTTTCGGGCGACTTTCGTGGTCACGATCGCAGTCAACCACGGCGGCCACAGGGGCGCCTGGTACGACATTGAGAGGGCGGGCGACCGCCGATCCAACTCGATCATCAGGGCAACAGGCGCGCGATCTTCTTGGTGTGCAGTCCGGTGTTCGCGCCGAACCGACGGGCCTCGACTTCGGCGAACCGGAATTTGCCGAGCAATGGGCTGCGCCCCTGACGGAGCAGACGCGCGACACGTCGCAGAATTCATGGGCGATCCGGCGCCTGTCGTTTTGGTTACTCGCTGCGAGTGGTACTCACTCTTGGTACGGGTCCGCGTCAGGTGGTGGAAGGAGCTAACGAGATGAGCTCAGAACGGATCGCGTTCCTGGTCATCGGCTTGGTCGTCGTGGTCGTGGTCGGCAGACTGATCATCAACAGCGGCCGCAGCTATGTCGCCGCCGCCGGGTCGAGTGGGCGCAGCGCGGCCTCCGCCGCCAGCCTGGTCGCCGTGCTCTTCCATCTGGCCACCCTCGGGTTGGTGGCGCTGATCGCCGTGCTGCCGTTGGGTGGCGCTGCGCCCCAACGTGTCCTGATCCGGGTGGGGATCCTGCTGGTCGTCGTGGCAGCGGTGTATGGGGTCATGCTGGCGCTGCTGAACCGGCGTCGGGAGGAAGCCATGGCCGTGGAGCTGGACGTGCCGCAGCAGCGCGACGTCGGCGAGGTGGCCCACGGCACGCCCACGGATGCCCGGGTCGAGCCGCGGCCGACCCTCTCACCGGACCCGAATCGGCACCGCTGACTGTCGCGGTGCGCGACCGCCGGGAATGCGTTGGGCCGCCCGACCGGCCGGGCACAGAATGCGGGAGCGGCCACACCGCTGGCGCGGAATCTTGACCACTGACCGTCCACAGTAGCTACGGAGGCCGGCCGGCCGGCGCCGCACTGATTCGCCCGGACGGTCACGTCGCCCGGCGCTCACCGGACAGAGCGGCTGCCGCGTCAGGAGAACTGTGCGAGGCCCGGATACCGGCACTGATCTTCGGGGTGGCGCGGTACCCGTGGATCGACACGGCGGCCAGCCACGCCCAGGCGACCACCACACCGGCGGTGAACCCGAGAACGATGGCGGCGCTGCCCGATCCGCTGGCGATCCCGAGGAAGGACACCAGGAACAGCGTGCCGCTGAGCACCGAGTAGCCGGCCCAGCCGCGGCGGCGCTGCCCGGCGAAGCGGCGGGCGAACACCAGGCAGGCCGCGATCAGGCACAGGAACCCGAGACCGCCGGCGAGCAGGTGCAGCATCGCATGCCATGAGGTGCTCGCCGGGCGTCCGGGCGGAGCACCGACGGGGAAGCCGTCCATCGGATCGGCCACGAACCCCCCGGCCAGGACGAGCCCGACACCGTAGCCGGTGATCAGGCGAGGTCCCCAGGTGCCACCGGTCGTGCCGCGCAGGGACCGGCGCATGCCGACGGCGGCGGCGATGGTCATCAGACCGGACAGCACCAGGTTGGTGATCTGTAGCCAGCCGAGGCTGCCGTTGGCCAGCAGGCTCCAGTCGTCGTGCGCCAGGTCGAAACCCTGTCTGGTCACGGCCTGGACCACGCTGACGACCAGGTAGAACGGGCCGGCGAGCACGCCGTAACCGAGCAGGGAGCGGGTGATGGCGCTGGTGCGGTCGCACTCGCCCCGGCCGAGCGGCGGGGACGCGGAAGCCATGGTGTTCATCGGGAACTCCTTCTGGACTGCTGAGTCTTATTAAGTGGACTATTTAGTACTGAGTGATTGGACCAGACGGTACTGCGCTTGGTACTGTGCGGTCCAGTGCCCGGCGAGGATTTTTTCGAAGGAGTTGAGGGCAATGGCCGAACCGGCTGACACCGCCGCGGTGGACGAGCTGATCGTGCGGATCGGCGCCGGTGCCCCGGCCACGCCCGACGGGCAGACCGGCAAGCGGGCGGCGATCGTGCGCGCCGCCACCGGCCTGTTCCTGCGCCACGGCTACCAGGGCACGAGTACCGACCAGATCGCCGCCGCGGCGTCCGTGTCCAAACAGACCGTCTACAACCAGTTCCGGGACAAGGAGACGCTGTTCCGGGAGATCGTGGTCGGCGTGACGGCGACCGCCGAGCGGTTCGCTCTGAGCCTGCCGGAGGCGCTGGCCGGGGTCCGCACACCGGAGGAGCTCGAGCCCGCGCTGCGCGCACTCGCCCACCAGTACCTGTCCGCCGTGCTGAACCCACAGGTGCTCGCGCTGCGCCGGCTGATCATCGGCGAGACGAACCGCTTCCCAGAACTGGCCGCCGAGTACTACCGGCGGGCTCCGGGGCGAGTGCTCGCCGCGCTCGCCGACGTGTTCGACCGGCTGCGCGACCGGGGCCTGGTCACCGGCGGCCCGGCCGATGCCGCCGACGACTACGCGTACCTCGTCCTCGGCCGGGCGCTGGACCACGGCATGTTCCACCTCGACGACACACCGGCCGACACCGGCGCGGCGCGCCGGATCGCCGACCGGGCCGTCACGGTCTTCCTCGGGACCTATCGAGCGTGAACCTGACCCGGTAGCTGGGTCGCGATGCCGTCCAGGAGGAAGTCCAGTACCACGGCGAGTAGCCGGACCGGCCCGACAGAACCGCGCCGGCCCGCGGAAGTTGCCTGTCCGCAGGCCGGCACTCGGCCAAGTGGGTGCCACCGGCTACATCAGGATGAAGTACGGCGAGTACGCCGCGCCGTTGTGATCCGTCCAGTTCTTCCCCGGGACGATCTGACCGTTCTGCGGCTCGATGATCTGAACGGTGCCGCTCGTGTCGATGAAGACGTTGACGGCGTGGGCGCCGCTCGGTGCCCACGCGAAGATGATGCCCACCGCGTAGCCGTACTCCGGCGTGGCGGCGTACGCGTCCTTGGACGCCTGCGCCTTGTACACGTAGCTGAAGTCGTCGCAATCGAAGTAGTTGGCCTTCCAGCCGTATCCGGCGAGTCCGGAGTTCTGGTAGGTCGACATCGCCTGCCCGGTCGTGATCGCCTCGTAGTACAGGTCGCCCGTGTTGACCTTCAGGTCGTAACTCGATCCGGGCCACGTCGCCTTGAACAGACTGTCCAGCTTCTTCTGCTCCACATAGAATTTGTGGAAGGTGAACATGGCGGAGTTGTTGGTGCTCGAGACATACGCCCAGTTCCAGGAGCCGGAGTCCGCGCACAGACTCATGGACGTTCCGTTGTTCTTCCACACCAGGTTGTAGGACTGGGAGCCATCCGGGTTGGTCTGGACGACGTTCGCGGCGAATGGCGTCACCGGATAGGAACTGCCGTAGTCCGATGGCGCCCAGAAGGCATACTCCCACGAGGTTGCCGTACCATTCGCATGAAGCGGCCAGTTGCGTGCCTGCACGATCAGCGACGCGGGCGCGGTGAGCGGATTCTCCGAGAAGTACAGCGGAAGCACGTCGGTCCAATAGCTGTCGTACGCTCCGAAATACGCCCAATCCCAGGCATCACCTCCCGCGTTCTGAACGTTCATTACCCGCCCGTAGGCGTCCTGGATGACATAGGGCGTGTTCGCATCGATCTGATCCGCGGGGATCGGCCCACTGAGCACAACGGGCGGGCCTTCACCGTCGGCACGATCGGGGCCGTCCTCGCCGCGGCGCAGAGCGTGCGGGTGGCCGGCAAGCCGGTCACCCGGTTCAACGCGCGGCTCAGGCACGGGCGGGGTGAAGAGTTCAGTCGTCTCCGTCGGGCTGATTCGCAAGAGCGTCATGGCATCCTCGGAAGGGAGAGCGTTCGGGACGTGTCCCACGCTGCACCCGCCGCCGCCGCACGACAAGATATCCTTCGGGGAATCAGGTGGCGCCGCTGCGTATATCGTCCCGCCTTCGGTCCCGATCACTCCGCCGTACCGTTTCCGCTGGTGGGGACCATGCGATGGCGAAAATCGCGGAGAAAATGCCCGCGGCTTGGATTTCACCCGGACGTGTGTCGCGCCGGGTGAAATTGCCCAATTAATCGGGGTAGCCGTATTGGCAGGAAATTGACGGAAAGCGGTCAGGTCGTGGCGCGGACGGAAACACTCTCGAAGCCGCGCAGTACCAGGAGCGGGCGGCGGGTCGGCGGAGCGGCCAGTTCGAGCGCCGGGTACCGCCTGGTCAGCTCCTCGATGGCGATGCGGCCTTCCAGCCGGGCCAGTGAGGCGCCGAGGCAGTGATGCATGCCGAGGGAGAAAGACAGGTGCCGGCCAGGGTCCGGCCGGTCGATGCGGAACACGTCGGGCTGCTCGAAGACTCGCGGGTCGCGGTTGGCGCCGCCGATCGACACGATGACGGCCCTGCCCGCCGCGATCACGTTGCCGCCGACCTCGACATCCTCGGTGGCGATCCGGGTGGTCAACTGGACCGGACTGTCGTGGCGGAGCATCTCCTGGATCGCCCCGGGTATCAGGGCCGGATCCTCGCGCAGCCGATGCCAGCTGTCCGGGTCGCGCAGCAGGGCGACGGTGCCGTTGCCGATCAGGTTCACGGTGGTCTCGAATCCGGCGATCAGCAGCAGCAACGCCGTGCTGACCAGTTCGGCGGAACTGAGCCGGTCACCCTCGTCCTCGGCGGAGATCAATGTGGACAGGACAGTGTCGTCGGGATCGGCCCGGCGGCGGCCCACCAGGTCTCGCAGGTAGCCGGTCAGCGCCAGTTCGGCGTCGCGGGTCTGCGCGGTCGCCGCCGTCTGGGGGTCCAGGGTGGCGGCCACGGCGTGGCCCCAGGCCCGGAACTGTGCCTGGTCCTCAGTCGGTACGCCGAGCAGATGGCAGATGACCGCGATCGGCAGGGGGAAGGCCAACGCGTCGATCAGATCGAAGCCGGCCACGTCGTCCGCGGCCGCCAGTAGCCGGACCGCGACGTCGCGGATCCACGGCTCGAGTCCGCCGATGGTCTTCGGGGTGAACGCGCCGGCCACGAGCCGGCGCAGCCGGGTGTGGTCGGGCGGGTCCATCGTGAGCAGGTCCGATGCGGGCAGCCCGGCCCGCGGATCACCGGGCGGGTAGGACGGCGGGCGATAGCCGCGCTGGTGCACCGGCGAGCTGCTGAACCGACGGTCCCGCAAGATGTTCGCCACCGTGGCGTGGTCGGCCGCGACGAACGGGCCGAGCGGGCTGCGCACCAGGCCGCGCTCCCGCACCCGCGCGTACAGCGGGTACGGATCGGCCTTCGTCGCCGGGAGCAGCAGCCGGGCGACCGGATCGCCTCGCCACTGCAACAGCCGCAGCACGGCCGGCTCGACGACGTGATTCTTGACTCGCTCTCCGAGACCCATCCTCGACATCCTCCCCCAGTTCATGTACCTATGGTATCCGGATACCGACGGTACTCCAAAACCTGTGGTATGCCAATGTGGCAGCATGAGGGCGTGGCCAGGGTGACCAGAGCGGAGTCCAAGGAGCGCACGCGGCAGCGGCTGCTGGCGGAGGCGCAGCGGCTGTTCCTCGAGCGCGGCTACGCCGCGACATCGCTGGAGCAGATCGCGGAGGCGGCGGAGGTGACCAAGGGCGCCATCTACGGGCACTTCGCCAGCAAGGAGGATCTCCTGCTCACCGTGATCGAAGCAGGCCGGGACGCGACCCCCAATCACGTGACCATGCTCTACGACGAGTCGCGGCCCCTGCGCGAGCGGCTGGCGGAGTTCAGCCGCGCCGTCGCCGTGGAGGAGCCCGGCGACAAGGCGGAGCTGGCAATGTTTCTGGAGTTCTTCGCCGCGCTGCTGCGTGCCCCGGACCTGCTGCAGCGCTACAGCAGCGGAATCGAACGCCGCCTCCAGGAACTGGCCGACGCCGATGGCGACGAGCTCACCTCGGGGGCCACGGCCGTCCAGGCCTGGGCCATCGGCCAGGCGCTGGTGGTCGGCCTGCAGATCTACCAGCGCCTGGCCCCCGGTCTGGTCACCCCGGAGGTGTTCGAACGCGCGCTCGGTCTGCTGGCCCACCTCTACCAGGAACAGTAGGTTGACCGGCCATGGCCAAGCTGATCTATCTGACGAACGTGTCCCTTGACGGCTACATCGAGGACGAACGCGGCGTCTTCGACCTGTTCCCGTACGACGACGACGTATTCGCGTTCACCACCGGCCTCCTGCGGTCCGTGTGCACGCTCCTCTACGGTCGGCGCCTGTACGAAACGATGGCCGTGTGGGAGACCGACGCCGCCATCGCCGCGCAGTCCGACCTCATGGGCGACTTCGCGACCGCATGGCAGGCGCCGAACAAGGTCGTCTACTCCACGACCCTGGACGCGGTGTCCACCACCAACACCCGGATCGAACGCCGCTTCGACCGCGCCGCGGTGCAGGAACTGAAGGACGCGGCCGGCGGCGACGTCCTGATCGGAGGCGCGCACCTCGCGGCGCAGGCCGTCCAGGCCGGGCTGGTCGACGAGTACCAACTGTTCGTCTGGCCCGTGGTCCTCGGCGGAGGCAAGCCCGCGCTGACCAGCGACACCCGCGTCGACTTCGAGCTGATCGATGACCGCCGGTTCGGCAACGGCGTCGTACACCTCCGCTACCGCATCCCGACCTGAGCTCATCCGACCGGGCCGTGCTCCTCGACGGGCGGTTCGCCCGGCCGCCCGCAGTCCGGACACTCGACGTGTTCCTGTTCGATGCCGATCGTCGTGTGCTCGGCCGTGACGATCGAGCGGACCAACGCGGCCGTGCCCTTCGGCGACGGCGACAGGTCCGGTACCACCGGGCCGCCCTCGGTGATCCGCTCCACGAACAGCTGCGTCCGGGCCGCGTTGTTCAGCCGCTCCGGGTCCGGCTCGACGACCAGCGTCGCGGACGGCGGCCGGCCGGGCAGCAGGCGCTGGGTCCAGGCCAGGAAGACCTCGCCGAGCGGTGATTCGGCCAGACCGTCCAGGTACTCCCGCACGACGCCGACCACCTCGGAGCTGCCCAGGTGCACGGTGTCCAACAGGCTGGTCACCGTGGCGGCGGCGAGTTCGGCTGCCGTCTCCGCCTGTTTCCGCCGTGTCGTGGTCAGGTCGTCCGCCTGCTGTTGCTGGGTCAATCGGTCGTCGAGATCGTCGACGTTCCGGATCGGACGGTCGAGTTCGGCCTCGGTCGCGACCGCCTGCGGCCGGTTGAACGGTCCGACAAGCGTTTGCGCCTGGAGTTGCCCCAGGCGGTGCGCCAGGTTCAGCTCGGCCGGAGTCGGCGCGTCGGTGCCGGCGGTAGGTGGCTCGGCGCGGCGCACGTCGTCGACCAGTTCGGCCAGCACGGCCAGTCGCACCGGCGACCTGGGCAACTGCGTCGTAATGGCCTGGTACACGGCGATCCGGTCGCGCGCCGCCAACTCGTCCTGCGCGGCGATGGTGTACCGCTGGCGAACCTCGTTGCCCAGCAACGTACTCGCGGTGAGCGGCACGACAAGCCCGAGGAACGCCAGCGCCATCAGGCCGATGCCGGTCATGGTCAACGTCCTGCGCACCGCGTCCATGCCGGGGACGACGTGCAGTGCGCCCAGGCGACGCGGAATCGACTGGAACCGGCGCGGCCCCAGCGCGGCCAGCAGATATCCGCCGGTCAGCGCGACATAAGCGCAGGCCCATACCCACGGTGGCAGCTCGACGGCGTCCCGGACGGCGGCCGCGACCCGCTTGATCACCCCGACCTCGGCCGGGGCCAGCGCCAGCACGTTCGCCAGCCAGGCCAGGAACAGCACCAGCACCGAACCCGCGGTCAGCGCGAAGACGATGTCGCCGCCCGCCTTGACGGCGACCCGTGTGCTGGTCCGCATGTGCCGCCACAGCCGGAAGGCGAGCCAGCCGGCCAGCGGGAACACCGGGACTTCCAGCGGTCCGCCGAGCAACTGGTCGTCGAACAGGAGAAACAGCACGTAGGCCGGTACGAGGACGATCGCCACGATGCCGAGCCGGCGCGGGATCGGGCCGGCGTCGCGCACACCGTGCCAGATCAACAGGGCGGTGACCGTGCCGACGAGGGCCGCGAGCGCGGTCTCGCCGGCCCATGTCGCCACGGTCCCGGCCGGGATGATCCGGGCCCAGAATCCGGCGCCGACGACCAGGCACGTGACGGCGACCATGCCGCGGCAGAAGTCGGGCTCGCCGCGCATCTCGCGCTTGTCGGCGAGCCGTATCCAGGCCCACTGCGCGACGAGATAGCCACCCACCAGCACAGCGCCCGGCGTGAAGTGGTGGATGGCCAGCAGGAACGCGCCCACGGCGAGCCAACCGGCCGCCACCGCGCCGGCGATGCGTGGCCCCCGGGACGCACGCGGCCCGATCACGTACGGCCACAGGGTGATCAGCACGGTGCCGCCGCCGAGTACGACGGCGAGCAGAATCCGCCCGATCACCTCGGCCACTGTGCCGGGCAGTCCGCCCCGCCAGGCCGTCGCCCCGGCGAACAGCAGCGTGATGACGGCGGCGACCGCCACCAGGGCCAGGCACGCTGCCCTCACCCTGCCGCGATGCTCCACGACGTACCGGCGCACCGGACCGGCGCGACCGTGCGCCCCCCAGGCGATCGCCGCGACCAGGCACCAGATCAGCGCGCCGGCCACGACGATCGCGAAGTCATAGAGGATGTGCTGGCCGGCGCTGGTCGGGAAGCCGAGTCCCCGGATGATGAGGCGAGCGACCGCGGCGATGGCCACGGCGGTGGCGCTCACCAGCACCACCGGCGGCACGGACTGGGCCGCGAGCTTCTTCGACCAGCAACGGAGCCGAGCACGCATCCCCAGAGTATCGCGCCAGGGGCGGCGCTCCCGTGGCCGCTTGAGTGAGCTCGGGGGAAGCAGGTCGGTATGGCGACGGGCGGGCCGCCGCGATCTCAGGCCGGGCGGGTTCGGCCGGTGACCCAGTCGTAGCGGACGTCGTCGTCCACGATCGGGTGGCCGGCTCGGCTGCCGAGGCCGCCCGCGCCGTCGATCGGCACCACGGCGCCGGCCATGTACGTCGAACCCGGCGAGCACAGCCACAGCACCAGTTGCGCGACCTCGTCCGGCTCGCCCGGTCTGGCCAGCGGCAACGCCGGAATCCGGCGGCCCAACGACTCGGCCATGCTCGGCGGCAGCGGCTTGGGCTGGGTGTCGATCAGGCCGGGGCTGACGCAGTTGACCAGGATGTCGTGCACCGCCAACTCGACCGCGGCGACCCTGGTGAAGGCCTCCGTCGCCGCCCTGCTGCTCGCGTAGGCCGCGGCACCGGCCGAGCCGCGTGTCGTGACGCCGGACGAGAAGTTCACGATCCGGCCGCCCTGCGCCTGCTCGATCAGCACCCGCGCCACCGCCTGCGTCATGAGGAACGTGCCTCGGCAGTTGACGGCGAACACCGTGTCCCACACCTCGACCCGCTCGTCCAGCAAAGCCGCATGTGGTGCGACGGCCGCGTTGTTGACGCAGAAGTCCAGCCTGCCGAAGTGGTCCGGCGCCGTGCCGGCGATCCGGGTGGCGTCGGCAGGTGAGGTGATGTCGCCGACGACGGGAACAACGGAGTCACCGACGTCGCGACACGTCTCGGCCAGTCCGTCCGGGTCCCGATCGGCGGCGACGACCCGGGCTCCCGACGCGACGAACGCCCGCGTGACGGCCCTGCCCACACCGCGTGCCGCTCCGGTCACGACCGCGACCGAGTCGGAGAAGTCGTAGCTGATCCGCATCACAGTCTCCTCGGTCGTCATCGGTCGGTGTGTCCGAGCAACGCCGCCTCGGTCACGCCGACGTGCGCCGGGTCGACCTGAATGTCGACGGCGTCGGCCGGGCCGCACAGGATCGGCATGAGTCCCGGTCCGTGGCCGGGCTGTGGGCTGGCACCGTGCACGACGACACCGACGGTGCGGTAGCCCGCGCGGTAGCCGGCGTTGTGCCGGACGTCCAGGTCCGTCACGGCCACCAGGTCACCGAGGACCAGATCCGCCAGCCCGAGGCCGGGTGCCGTCCCGACGTCGACCTGGAGGTCGAGGTCCCACTGCTCGACCGGCCGGCCGATGCCGTTGCCGACGACGTGTGACCCGACCACGGCCCGCACCGACACCGAGACCCGCTCGTCGGACAACCGGACCGGCAGCAGGGCCAGCGCGGCGGGCGAGACGTTGCGCATGTGCACCGCTGCCGCCAGTTCGGCACCCTGGCCGTAGCCGCGCACCACGACCGCGTCGGTGGGCGCCAGCCGGGCCAGCACGTCCTGCGGGAAACAGGCGATGACCCTGCCGAGTTCGCCGCGTTTGCCCAGCACGACACCGTGCGCACCGGCAGCGGCGCCGGAGCGGACGGTCACCGGGTTGCCCAGGCAGGCGTAGGACGTCAGCGCGTGGCGGGCGGACTGGTCGGGGTGCACCAGGCATGCGCCGGGCGCCGCGTGGTCGGCGTCGGTGGCGAACACGCTGTCGCCGAGTCGGACGCCGAGCACCACGCCACCGTCGCCGATCGGCACGTACGGCCTGCCGTCGATGTCGATTCGCGTGGGATCGCCGCCCAGCGAAGGGGTTTCCACCACGCCACCGAGGTTCGTGGCGACGACCGTGGCCGTCATGCCACACCGTCGCGCACGGCGAAGGCGCGGCGGACGTTGGCGTCGGCGTCGGCCACGATGTCGAACGCGCCTGCGGGACCGGACAGGAGCGAACTGGGCCCCGGCCCGTGACCGAACAGTCGGCAGTGCCCGGTACTGATCACGCCGACGGTCAGCCAGCCGGGCCGCCACCCCCGGCCGTAGCGGTGGTCCTGGTCGGCCAGCGCGACGATGTCGCCGATCCGCAGGGTTTCCAGGCCGAGCGACAGGTCGTCGCCCTGGCCTGCGTAGGCACCCATCAGGTCGGTGTTGGCGTACTCGGACACCATGCCCGCGCCCGCGCCGACAGCGGTGGCGGGCACCCACGCCGCGACCGGCACCCGCAGCCTGCCGTCGGCCGAGGTGTGCACCCCGAGCGCGGGCAGCAGGCCGGGATCGGCGTTCTTCACGACAATGGCCGGGTGGTCGGTCAGGCGCAGGCCCTGCCCGCACGCCAGCACGTCGACCACGTCACCGGTCGCGACCGACGCGAGGTCGGATTCGGCCAGGTCGGCGAGGACGTAGGCGTGCTGGCCGACGACCCGTCCGGTCGCCCCGGCCGCCGGCCCCGACCGCACGGTGACGACGTTGCCGACACAACTGAGGAACTGCAACGCGTAGTTCGCCGACGGATCACGGTGCCGGATGGACAGTCCCGGTTCCAGATGATCGGCCGCGTACCCGGTGGCCGGATCACCCGGGTGCACGCCGAGCGTCACGCCACCCATGCCGGGCAGCACGAACGGCGTGCCGTCGGCGTCGACACGGTAGGCGTGCCGATCGGCCAGCGGCGGCCACACCTCGCCCCGCAACGGTTGCCGCACCAGGCGTTGCGCGTTGGTGGCCAGCGACGTCGCTGTGGTCATCAGTTGCCTCCGTCCACTGGAGCGGCGCCGAACCGGAAGGCCGCGGCCCGCACGGGTGGCGCGGATGTCGCGCCGTTCCACACGTTCAGCACCGGCTGGGACCGGATCTCGCTGCCGACCGCGAGTACGCCGGCCAGCAGCGCGGGCACGGACTGGGTGAACCGCATGCCGTGCAGCGGTTGCGCGAGCCTGCCGTCCTCGATCCGGAAGCAGGCATCCCGCGTGATACCGGTGATGGTGCCGGCGACGCGGTCGACCAGCCGCGTGTACCAGAACCGCTGCACGTAGACGCCGTGCTCGACACCGGCGATCAGCTCGACCTCGGTGAGCGCGCCGGGCGCCAGCACGATGTTCGCGGCTGCCGGCGCCGGCACCTCCTCGCGGGCGATGTGGGCGTGGCCGGTGGATTCGGTGCCCAGCGCGGCCGCCGTCGTCCGGTCGGTCACCGCGGAACCGACCCGGCCGTGCTCGAAGAACGGCACCCGGCGTTTGGTGACCCCTTCGATGTCGAAGCCGATCGGCAGGCCGACGTCGGCACCGGCGTCGTCGGCCACGTCGAGCAGTGCGGAGACGATCCGTTCGCCGTGGTGTCCGGCCACGAGTCCCGCGCCTGCGGCC
>DATASX010000070.1 GCA_036269075.1 Sporichthyaceae bacterium | reverse complement strand
CGCACCGACCGGTGTGATTCGACCACTGATCGGCGGAGGCTAACCAGGGCGGACGGCAGTGGACCACGGTGGCCCACGGGAAGTTGGCCTCCGGAGAAACCCCAGCTCAGAGACGGTTTTCGAATGGAGCGGGTGGAGCGGGTAGCGGGAATCGAACCCGCACTGTCAGCTTGGGAAGTTGCCGAACGATTCACCTGCGAGCCTCTGACCTGCAAAAATGTCGCTAAATGACGGCTCGCGTGGGCTATCCGTGGGCTAAATTCGTGGATGTTGTAGGCGACCACGGGCGATCGGGGGGCACCAGTGGCGACCAGAGCGAAAGTTCGCGGGAGCGGCGGCAAGGGCCGCAGCACCGGGTTCGGGGCCGTCGAGGCGTTGCCCTCGGGCCGGTACCGAGTGCGCTGGCGGGACGAGCAGGGCGGGCGACGGACCGCCGACCAGACGTTCGCCACGGTGACCGCGGCGCGGGGCTTCCTGGCCACCATCCAGGCCGACATGCTCCGCAAGACCTACCGGGCCCCGCGGGAGGTCACCGAGACGTTGTCGGAGTACGGCACGGACTGGCTCGCGAGCCGGCCGGGCCTGAAGGCCTCGTCGCGCAACCAGTACCGCATCGACTTCCGGCGGCACATCGAGCCGTACCTCGGCAGCCGCCGACTCGACCAGATCGAACCGGAGACGGTCCGCCGCTGGCACGCCGAGCTGTCCCGGGCGTTGCGGGCGCAGATGACTTCCCGCGGCGATCACGACCCCTCGGTTGCACACCTCAGGCCCGACGGCTCGGCGACGGTGGCCCGCTCCTACCGGCTGCTGCGGTCGATCCTGCAGACCGCCGTGGACGACGAGCTGCTGATGCGCCAGCCCTGCCGGATCACCGGCGGCGGGGAGGCGCGCTCGGCGGAGCGTCCGGTCCTGTCCGCCGTGCAGATCGCCGAGCTGGCCGACGAGGTTCCGCCACACTACCGAGCGTTCGTCGTCCTGGCCGCTTACTCCGGCCTGCGCGCTGGAGAGCTGGCGGCGCTGCGCGTGCTGGACGTCGACCTCGGCGACCAGCCTGCGGTCCGGGTGTCGCGGCGCTTCTATCGCGTGGCCGGGGAACTGACGGTCGATCAGCCGAAATCGGCCAAGGGCTTCCGCACTGTTCCCCTGCCCTCGTTCGTCGCCGCGGCTGTCCGGGAGCACCTGGTGGCCCACCGCGCGGACGCGGTGAAGACAGACCTGCTGTTCGTCACCGCCTCGGGCCGGGACGTCCTCGACGGCTACTCGCAGGTGCTCCGCCGGGCGCTCGACCGGCTCGGCCGCCCGGATGTGCGGACGCACGACCTGCGCCACTCCGCGATGACCGCGGCCGCCGAGCACGGGGCGACGCTGGCCACGTTGATGCACATGGCCGGTCACTCGACGTCGAACGCCGCTCAGCGTTACCAGCACGCCACCGCCGAACATTCCCGCCGCGTAGCCGCGGCGATCGACGCGAGCGCCTCGGCCCTGCACGTTCGGTGACCACTGCCGCGCCCAGCGACGAAGTGCATTTCGAATGCACACCTATGCATCACGATCTGACGGGGCCGCGGCCGGGCCGGGGTCGTCACAGCCCGTTATCGCCCGGGCAGGACGTCTGCGTCGTCCGACCTGAGCATGTCGACCGGCGTAGCCGGGCTGACGCACGCGCGGCCGCTGATCAATCCCCGGACGGCTTCCCCGGACGGGCCGCGCTGTCACCGGAAGCGAAGACGGCGAGCAGCGCAGCCCTGACCCGCCGCTCGTGGCGTTGCCGCGCCGCCTGGCGCGAGACACCCAACGCGTGGGCTATTACCGGCCACCCGATGTCGGCGTTGACGAGGCGGTCGATCTCCATGTCGAGTTCGGCCGAGATCCGGCGGTGCTCGCCGACCAACCGGGCAAGCCGTCCGAGTTCGCCATTCGGTGCGTCCGCAGCCAGGCCGTCGACCTGTCGAATCGGTTGCGCAGGCGAGGACAACCGCGGCGCCTCGGCCACCACTGGTGCGGTGCGGGCGATTGCCTCCCGTCGCCGTGGGGGTGGGATCGACCGTCGGGATTTCCACCTCGACACCCGGCTGATCTTGCCCGTTCGGGAAGCCCGCGTCAGACGAACCAGAAAATTGCCGCGATCAAGTCCGAACCGGGCGCGCGTTGTTCGTGAGGTCGCCGCGGACCCTAACGGACTGCACCGGACAACCGCAGGCTGGGAAGGACTCTGACGGATCGTCAGGACATATTTTGGCGGTTCAGCGCTACCTGCGATCGGCGGTTCGGGGCCGCCGCGTCACCCCTGCACGGGCCGGTCTTCCCCGGCGGTGTCGGTCAGCCGAGATGGGGCAGCAGGGTGAACGCCTCGATGTGGGCGGGGCGCACGATGGTGAAGTCACGGCGGTCGACGGTGGCGATCTCATGCACCCGGAGGCGTTCGGCGGTGGCGACCACGGCGGCATCCACCGTCCCGAGGGGCAGGTTCGCGTAGGTGCGGACCAACTCGGCGATGCGAGCCAGGTCGACGTCCCGGTCGAGCTCGGCGACCCCGAATCGCCCACCGGGAACCAGCGCGTCGAGGAACGAAGCCTCGGCTTGCGCGCCGCCGCGCGAACCGATCAGGTAGGCCGCCTCGGGGATCACCAGCGACGGCACGAGCAGGTCGTCGGTGCTCGCCGTCAACCAGCGAACGCAGGCTTCGTGATGGGTGTCGTCAGCGTCGGTCAGGGCGTAGAGCACGCCGGTGTCGACCAGCACCGTCACGACGCGGCCCGACCTCCGAGCTCGGCGCGCAGGATTTCCTCAGACCGTTCGGAGGTGTCGCTGGCTCCGGAGCGGATCGAGGCGACGAACGCCGGAAGCGGCTTGTCTGCCGCCGCGCCGGGGCCGGTGGTGGTCAACGCGAGCGCGGCATCGAGCAGCCGGTCGGCGTCGGCCTCGTCGAGGGCATCGACCAGCGCGTGCAGTCGTTCCTTCGTCGTCATGGCTCCAGTGTGCCCGACACCAAGGGCAATCGGCCGGCGCTCACGGCGCCTGTCCCAGGCCCAGTTGCCGGGCCCGACAACTCGAGTTGTCGAAGTACCTGGGCCGTCGACCAACTGCGCAGCCGCGATCAGACATATGCATTCGCCGAATCCAGCGGCGTCGACAACGCGCGTTGTCCACCTGACGCAGGCCACGCCGTCAGCCATCCCGGACAGGCAGGACAAGCCGAGCCGGACAAGCAGATAGGACAGAAGCGG
>DATASX010000069.1 GCA_036269075.1 Sporichthyaceae bacterium | reverse complement strand
GTCGCTGTTCGTGGGGGTCCACGCGGCGTCGGGCGCCGCGGGCGTCGCTCAGCCGAGCTGCTTGACCAGCAGGTCGGCGAACAGCTGGGAGGAGACCGGGTTCTGCCCGGTGTGGAGGTTGCGGTCCGAGATCACGTGCGGGCCCCAGGCCGGACCGGCGACGAACTTTCCGCCTTTGGCCGTCAGTTCGTCCTCCAGCAGCCAGGAAGCCAGCGGACCGAGGCCGATCTGGTTCTCCTCATGGTTGCTGAAGCCGGTCATCTGGTAGCCGTCGAAGGCCCATGACCCGTCCGGCGCCGCCGCGGCCAGCAGGCCCGCGGGGCCGTGGCACAGCGCCCCGACAATCTTGCCCTGCGCGAGGAACTCGACCAGGAGCCGACCGAACGAGGCCGAGACGGCCAGGTCCTCCATCGGGCCGTGACCGCCCGGCAGGACAACCGCATCGAACTGTGCCGCCGTGGCCTCATCGAGGTTCTCGACCGAGCGCAGTTGCCCCTCGATCGACTCGAGGTAGTCACGAAATGCCGGGCCCGCCTCGGTCGAGCCGCCGTTGAACTCCGGGGCGAAACCCGCCTCGTCGGGCACCGGCACGACCGCGCCGGGAGTGGCCAGAGTGACCTGGAAACCGGCGCCCTGGAAGGTCCGGTGCAGCACGATCAACTCCTCCGGCCAGAAGCCGGTCGGGCGCGCCGTACCGTCGGCGAGCGTCCAGGTTCGGGCGCCGGTGACTGCCAGCAGGATCTTGGTCATGGATTGAACCTCGCGATCTACTCAACGGTGAAGGCGCGGGGCCGCGCGCGGGGCGCGGCCCGGCTGCCGGATGGACGCCGGCGGGCGTCGTAAAACTCAACATAGTGAGTGCCCGCTACATTTACAAGCCCGCGCCGTAAGTCTTGCCGGACAACGGTTCTCCCCGGAGCGAGCCGACCCTCAGCCGAGTCGCTCGACGGTTTTCGTGGATCGGGCCGATCGCGCACGGGACGCGGTACCGGGCGCCTTCCGCGGCGCGCGGATCCCGTCGATGAGCATGTCGGAGAACACGGCACTGAGCTGCTCGGTGCCCATCTGGCCGCGTGGTTGGTACCACATGTACAGGTTGTTCACCATGCCCAGCGCGCCACTAACGAGGGCGTGATCCGCGGTGCGGAAATCGCCGGTCCGCACTCCTTCCACGAAGACCGCTCGCCAAGCCTCCTGGATGCGCTCGCGCATGTCCTGCAGTTCCAGCGCCCGCTCGCCGGTGAGTGCTTCCGCATCGCGGACCCAGATCCTGACCTCGTCCCTTCGGGTCGCGATCGTCCGCGTGTGACTGGCAATCAGATTCCGTAGTTTCTCGACCGGTTGCGCATCCGAGGCGGCGATCGCCTCCTCGTTGTCGCGCATCTCCTCCAGGTGCCCCCGCAGGACGTCGAACAGGAGTTCTTCCTTCGATCCGATGTGGTAGTAGAGCGCTCCGCTACGCAGGCCGGCAGCGCGCCCGATCTCCGCGACACCCGTTGCGTGGTAGCCGTTCTCGGCGAACAGTCGGGTCGCGACCTGCACGACCCGAGCCCGGGTGTCGCTGCGGTCACCGGGCGGACGGCCCGCTCGGACCGCGGGTTCCTTCATCGTTCCCTCCGCAAGTCCGTGCTCCGGTCCGTCGACTCGCACCCTAGCGGCTCCCGGTCATGGAAACCCGCAACTCGACCTTGTCAATGTACTGAGTGACCGCTACATTATCTCCATGCCTCCAACCACCCTCGCCATCTCGGCCGCGCCACCCCCGACCCCTGCGGATCTGGAAGCCGTCTCGCGTTGGCTGGACGAGCAAGGCGTCCCCGGCACAGGAATGCGCGACATCGTCGAACTGGGCGGTGGCACGCAGAACGTCATGCTGCGTTTCCGCCGTGGGGATCGCGCCCTGGTACTGCGCCGCGGGCCGCTGCACCTGCGCCCCGACACGAACGACGCAATCCGGCGCGAGGTCCGGATGCTCGCGGCGTTGCGTGATTCCGCGGTCCCGCATGCCCACCTCGTCGCCGCGTGCGAGGACGGTGCGCCCCTGGGTGGCGCGGCCTTCTACGTCATGGACGCGGTCGACGGTTTCAATCCGACCAACGAGCTGCCGAAGCACCTCGCGGGCGATCCCACGTTCGGCGCCCGACTCGGGGGCGCGGCCGTGGAGGCCCTGCTGACGTTGGCCACCGTCGATCCCGCGCATCCGTCCCTGGACGGCATCGGGCGGACCACGGGCTATCTGGAGCGTCAGGTGCCCCGCTGGCTCTCCGAACTCGCCAAGTACGCCTCGGTTCCCGGTTACGCGAGCAGCCTCGACGGTGGCGTCGAGACGGTGACGGGTTGGCTGGAGGACCGACGCCCGGCCACGTTCACCCCAGGTGTCGTGCATGGCGACTTCCACCTCGCCAATCTCATGTGCGCCCCGGACGGCGGGCGGGTGGCCGCGATCGTCGACTGGGAGATGTGCACCGTCGGCGAGCCGTTGCTGGACTTCGGCTGGCTGCTGTCGACGTGGCCCGGTGCGGGTGACAGTGTCGACGAACTCGCCGCCCCGCTGCGCAGAGCCGGGGCCCTTCCGACCGTCGACGACCTCATCGCCGACTACGCGCGACAAAGCTCCCGGGACCTGTCGAATCTGGCTTGGTACCGAGTCCTCGCGGCCTTCAAACTCAGCGTGATCCTCGAGGGCACCTACGTCAGATCGCTGCAGGGCAAGGCGACCGAGGTCATGGGCCAGAAGTTGCACCGCTACTCGGTCGACCTGATCGCTCGCGCCGTCGCGGTCATCGAGGCGGGATCATGACCGACTCGCTGTTCGACCTGACGGGCAAGGTCGCGGTCGTCACCGGCGGCAGCCGCGGGCTGGGCCAGGAGATCTGTCTGGCCTTCGCCGAGCGCGGCGCCGACCTGGTTGTCGCCAGTCGCAAGGCGGGAGCGTGCGAGGAACTCGCCGCCGAGATCCGGAGGAAGTATTCCCGGCGGGCTGTTGCGGTCGGTTGCAACGTGAGCGACTGGGCTCAGTGCGACGCACTGGTCGCTGCCGCCTACGAGGCCTTCGGTCGGGTCGACGTACTGGTCAACAACGCCGGGGCGGCGCCGGTGTACCCCTCCTTGCTCGAGCTCGACGAGGGCCTTTACGACAAGGTTTTCGCGACCAATCTCAAGGGGCCGTTCCGATTGACCGCGGCGTTCGGGTCGCGGATGCAGGCTGATGGCGGCGGCTCGATCATCAACATCTCCTCGGTCACCGCGTTGCGACCGACACCGGACGCCTTGCCCTACGCCGCGGCCAAGGCCGGACTGAACGTCTTCACCGAGGGATTCGCGAAGGCACTCGGTCCCGAGGTGCGAGTCAACGCGATCGTGGCCGGGCCGTTCCTCACCGACATCTCGAAAGCCTGGGACCCGGAACAGTTCGAGCAACTGTTCGCGTCGATGGCGCTGCGCCGCGGGGGTCGACCCGACGAGATCGTCGGCGCCGCACTGTACTTCGCCTCCACTGCCTCCACCTATTGCACGGCCGCGATGCTGCGCGTCGACGGCGGCTTCCCGTGATCAGCCGTCACCGACACCTGCGGCACTTTCCTTCCACCACTGGCTGATGAGCGAAAAGGAGTTCCCATGGACCCGATGAGGACAGCCGCCGCGGCGGCCGGCGGCAAGGCGATCGAGGCGCTCGGCGGTATCTGGATGTTGCATCCGGAACAGTTCGCGCGCTCCCTCGAAGCCGGCTTCGACCATCCGTTCGAGGGCTACTTCACCGGCCGCGCCGGTGCGCTCGGCCACGTCCAGCCGGAGGTGGCGGCGGCCACGCTCGCAGTGTTCGAGCCCGCGTTGGTCGTGCAGATGTGGACCGCCGGTACCTTCACCCACGCACCGCGGGCCGCCGCGGCGCTCTACACCGCCCAGGCGGCGCAATGGGCTCGCGACCATCTGAGCGAGGCATCCGACCTGGATCGCTTCAACGCTCTGTGCGAGCGGGTGACCGACGCGGCGCCGAGCGCGGGCCTGCCGCTGTTCGCGGGTTGGCGCTCGCTGTCCCGCACGGACGACTCGACCGGACGCGCGTTGCAGAACGCGCTCGTGCTGCGCGAACTGCAGGGCGGCATCCACCTCGCCGCGCTCGCGACAGCCGGACTGGGTCCCGTCCAGGCGCACCTGCTGAATCAGGGCGAGGAGTACTGCGCCTTCTTCGGCTGGGCTGCGCCGTACCCGTCGGTGGCCACGTTGCGATCGGCCTACGCCGAGGTCAACCAGCAGACCGAGCGGCGCATGGCATCGATCATCGCCCAGGTACTCGACACCGCGGAGGCCGGCGAGCTGGCGACCCTCTCGGAACTGCTCCACGCACAGGCACTCAAGTCGGCCGCCTAGCCCGCGGCTTGCCGCAAATTTCCCTGCCACTCATCGGATGTGAGGTCCCCCCGTGTCCAAGTCACCCGTAACCCCTGAACAGGTCGACGTCGTCGTCGTCGGGTCCCGCCCGGCGGGTACCGCCACTTCGATCCCGCTGGCGCTCGCCGGCCGCAAGGTCCTGGTCATCGACCGAGCGAGTTTCCCCTCGGACACGGTCTCCACCCATTGCATCTTCCCCGGCGGGCTGTACGAGATGAAGCTGCTCGGCGCGCTGGACCGCGTCGAGGCCTGCGGCGCACCGAAGATGCCCTTTCTCGAGTTCGGCGCGGACGGCGAACGTTTCCGTGGCACGTTCACCCCGCTCGGCGGCATCGACTACTGCCTCTGCCCCCGCCGGATCCAGATGGACCTGGCGCTGGTCGAGACGGCGCGGGAGGCCGGGGTCGAGGTCCGGGAACGCTGCAAGCTCGTCGACCTGGTGCGGGACGGCGACCGGGTCGTCGGCATCCGCTACGACGACGCGCAGGGCGAGCGGCACGAGGTGCGGGCCAAGCTGGTGGTCGGAGCGGACGGCCGTGACTCGACCGTGGCCGGCCTGGTCGGCTCCGGCACTCCCTACCGCCGCTCGCGACCCGGGCGCGGAATGGCTTTCTACTACGTCAAGGACAAAGCGGCGGTCGCCTCGGGCGACCCCACCCTCCGCAATGCCCTGAGCGCCTGGCGAGTCGGTGACAACATCGGCTACTTCTTCCCGACCAACGGCGACGGCGGGGTCGCTCTTTTCATGCCCCCGGTCGCGGAGATCCCCCGGATGCGCAAGGACACCGCGCAGCGGTGGGCGGAGATGGTCGAGTCCCACCCGATCGTCCGCGAGCGGCTGGCCGGCACGGAGCTCGACGGCCGGATTCGTCTCGCCGACGACACCGACGGATATTTCCGGGTCTCCAGCGGCCCGGGTTGGGCCTTGACCGGCGACGCGGGGTCCTTCAAGGACCCGGTGATCGCCCAGGGCATCCGCGACGCGCTGCACTACGGGCGCGTGCTCGGCGAGATGGTCGTCGACGTCCTGGACGACCCGAACGCGTTGGACCGCCGGCTGCGGGCCTTCGAACGGAAGCGAGACCTCGGCGTGGTGCGCCAGTTCTACTGGGCCGTCAAGTTCACCCGTGCCGAGTCGACCAACGCCGTCGAGCTGGAGTACTTCCGGGCCGCCATGGCCAGTACCGGTGCGGCCGGCTTGCTCGTCGACATGTTCGGACGGACCAAGAGCCCGCAGCGGGCCTTCACCCTGCGCCGATCGGCCGTCTGGACCCTCCGAGCGCTGCGTCGGCCGGGGGCGGACCGTGGCGCCGTCCTGCGGGCCGCTCGAGCCGACCTCGCGATCGACGCACAGATGTACCGGGACCTGATCCGGCTCTGCCTGGGCGCTCGGGTACGCCCGGACAAGCCCGAGGCTGTCGCCGCACCGGCAAGTTCCCGCCAGGTGCAGGTCGCCACGTCCGCAGCGAAGTAGCGCGAATCACCGCGCCCGGCCCTGAGGAGTCCTGATGTCGTCCTGGTCCGACGTGTGCGAGGAGACTGCGGTCACGTCCGAAGTCCTGACCGCCGTGAGTGTGAACGGTGAGGCGTTCGTGCTGGCACGCACCTCCGCCGGGATCTGTGCATTCCGCGATGTGTGCCCGCACAAGGGGGTCGCCCTCAGTGAGACCGGCGACCTGTGCGACGACGTCCTGACCTGCGGGGAACACCTGTGGGAGTTCGACGCCCGGGACGGCGCCGGGATCAATCCCTTCGGTGAGCAGTTGAGCAGCGCCGAGGTGCGGATCAACAACGGTCGGGTCGAGCTGTGCCTCGACCCCGAGAGTTGAGGAGGAACCATGATCGACCCTGCGATCTCCTTCGCCGTACCGGCCGAGTTGGCGCGGACCGTCGCCGCTGTCCGCGAATTCGTCGAGCAAGAAGTACTACCGCTCGAGGCTGAACTCGGCGACCTGCGTCATCTCCTCGACCACTGGCACGTAGTCGAGGAACTGCGCAAGCGGGCCAGAGAACGGGGGATCTACACACCGCACCTGCCCACGGAATGGGGCGGTCTCGGTCTGGGCACGCTGGGCATGGCGCTGGTCTCGCAGGAGTGCGGCGCCTCGTTCCTCGCCTCACTCGCGCTGAACGCCATGGCTCCCGACGAGGGCAACATGCACACGCTCCTTCACGCCGGCAGCCGGGCGCAGCAGGATCGGTGGCTACGTCCGCTGGCCGAGGGCAGCATCCGATCGTGCTTCGCGATGACGGAACCGGACGTCAGCTCCTCCGATCCGTTCAATCTCCGGACCACGGCAACACGCCATGGCGACGAGTGGGTGTTGAACGGTCACAAGTGGTTCATCACCGGCGCCATCGGTGCCGCGATCGCCATCGTCGTCGCACGTACCGGTCAGACCGAACGCGGCCGGGACGCGTTCTCGCTGTTCCTCGTGCCCACCGACACCGATGGCTGGCAGGTGGTCCGCGATCCGGAGGTGATCGGGGCGCACGCTCCGGGCGGCCATCCGGAAATCCGGCTCGCGGACGTCCGCGTACCGGCGGAGAACCTCCTGGGGGCCGAAGGCGCAGGGTACGAGATCCTCCAACGACGCCTGGCCGGCGGCCGCCTGGCCCACGCGATGCGCTGGATCGGGACGGCGCAACGCGCCTTGGACCTCACGGCCGCGCGGATGCTGGAGCGCAAGGCTTTCGGTGGCGCGCTCGCCGAGCACCAGGGTCTCCAGTTCTTCGTGGCCGATTCCGCCATCGACCTCTACGCCTCGCGCATGATGGTGCTCAACGCAGCCTGGCGGGTCGATCAGGAACTCGAACACCGGCAGGAGATCGCCATGGTGAAGACCTTCGTCTCCGAGGCCCTCGGGCGGGTCCTGGACCGCGCCGTGCAGGTCCACGGGTCCCACGGCATCGCGATGGACCGCCCCATCGCGCAGTGGTACGCCGACGCGCGGGCCGCCCGCATCTACGACGGGGCCAGCGAGGTTCACCGCATGGCGATCGCCCGCCGCTGTCTACGCCTGGCCGCGGAAGGCGAATCGCTTGCCGACGGTTGCGGCCACCCCTTGCAGTGAGCCCTCCCCAGCCGCGGCCGGGACGCCCCGCCGCACCGGGTCGGGGTGGTGGGCCCGAGAATGTCTCCTGAGCACGCAGGTCGAGCAGGAGGAACCGTGACGAGCGAGCATCTGGAGATCGAGCAGAAATTCGAAGTGCCGGACTCGTTCACGGTGCCCGACCTCACCGCGGTGCCCGGGGTCGCCCAGGTGGAAGGGCCCCAGGAGCACCACTTGCTGGCGGTCTACTACGACACAACGGATCTGCGTCTGCTGCGAGCGAAGGTCACCCTGCGCCGACGGACCGGCGGCCTCGATGAGGGCTGGCACGTCAAGATCCCTGCCGGATTCGGGGCCCGCCGCGAGATGCAACTAGGGCTCGGACCGGCAGGCGAACCCGTGCCGGCCCGGGTCCTGGACCTCGTGCAGGACGTGAGTCACGGTGCCGAACTCTCCCCCGTGGCCGTGCTGCGCACCACCCGGCGGGTCAGGTCGCTGTGGTCGGATACCGATGAGCAACTCGCCGAGGTGGCCGACGACACCGTGTCGGCCACCGCCTACGCCGGCCGACCCGGCGGCGCGGCGAGCGTGACCACCTGGCGTGAGGTGGAGGTCGAACTCTACGGAGGCGACGAGAAGTTCCTCGTCGAAGTTGGCCGCAAGCTCCTCGACGCCGGTGCGACCGCGTCCGGCTCTGCGTCCAAGCTGGGCCGCGTCCTGGAGGACCGCCTCGCCGAGCAGGAGGGCACACCGCCCGCAGCCGTCGATGACGCGCCCGAGGACCCCACCGCCGAAACGGGAGGGACCCCGAAGACCGCGGCCGCGAAGGTAGCCGAGGTCGAGAAGGACGGCAAGGTCGAGAAGGACGGCAAGGCCAAGACCGGCAAGGCAGGAAAGGGCCAGAAGGCCAAGACCGGGAAGGGCAAGCGCAAGTAGGCCAGGACGTCGTGCGTCAGCTGCCGGTAGCGCGCGCGGGCCAGCCCAGCGCGTCGAAAACCGCGACCGGATCGAGGTAGTCGCGCCAGCCGGTGACCTTGCGATCGGTGATCGTCACCACAGACACGTAGCGATTCGCGTACGGGCTCCCGGTTGCGACGACACGTCCGCGGGAGGCGTACTCGAGCACCGCGACACCGGTCCGCGGATCGTGATGCACCGCCAGGTCGTGACACTCGTCGAGCCACAGTGCCCCGCCGTAGGGCCGGTACAGCTCCGCCACGGCCTGCCTGCCGACCACGTGCCGGGGATAGCCGGGAATCGTGATGACGTAGTCGATGACCACGTCATCGGCGAGCAGGTCGAAGAAGTGCTCGCCGTCGGCCAACCCGGCCAGGCCCTTCTCGATGATCCGGAAGAACGGGTCAAGCGCGGCGAAGTCGTCCAGGTTCTCGATCGTGGTCACGCGACGCTCCCTCCTGGGATTACAATATATCATATCTTCAATGAAGGTACGGCGAGCTCCGCGCCACCGCACGCTGCACGCCGCCCCGAGGCGGCGGGTTTGGCTGAGGCCACAACCCGGCGGCCGAAGTTCGTGCCCGCGCCCATGTGATCGTCCTTCAGGTGTTCGTAACCTCCCGGTCCAACGCAGTTCCGCGACCCGGGAGTGGCCATGCGAACCGAGCTGTTGCCCGAGCACCGCGCCGAGGTGGACCCGCACGGTCGGTGCCTGAGCGACCCCCGCCAGGACCTGGACAACGCCGAGTTCGGGCGCCGCGTACAGACCGCCGGCGCCGCTCTGGCCGAGGCCGGTGTGGGTCGCGGGGACGTCGTCGCACTGCTGTTGCCGAACAGCGCCGAGTTCGTGATCGGCCTGTTCGCCGCGTGGCGACTGGGCGCGACCGTCACGCCGGTCAACCCCGCGCTGACCGAGCCCGAGATCGTCTTCCAGCTCGACGACGCCGCCGCGAAGGTCGTGATCGGCGACCCCGTCGTGCACCGGGTCGTCAACTTCGACGTGGCCGCACTGGACCGCGCCGGCGGGCCCTGTCCGCACCCGGCACCGCTCGACCCTGATCGGCTGGCGCTGCTGATCTACACCAGCGGCACGACCGGCCGGCCCAAGGGCGTCATGCTCGACCACGGCAACCTGACCGCGATGGCCGACGGGATCATCGACGGCCTGATGCTCGGCGGCGACGAGCACAGCCTGCTTGTGCTGCCCCTGTTCCACGTGAACGGGATCGTCGTGGGTGTGCTCGCCCCGCTGCTCGTAGGCGGCCGGGTGAGCATCGCCGAGCGGTTCCGCGCCGAGGACTTCCTGGCCACGGTGCAGCGCCTGCGGCCGACGTATTTCTCGGCGGTGCCGACCATCTACGCGATGCTGACCGCTCTGCCGACGGACGCGCCGCACGACGTGTCCTCGCTGCGCCGCGTCATCTGTGGCGCGGCCCCCATGCCCGCGGAGCTCATCGAGCGCTTCGAGAACCGGTTCGCGGTCCCGCTGATCGAGGGCTACGGCCTGTCCGAGGGCACCTGCGCGTCCACGGTCAACCCGCCGGACGGGCCGCGCAAGCCCGGCACCGTTGGACTGCCGCTGCCCGGACAGCAGGTGGCACTGATGGACGCCGAGGGTCGACTCGTCACCGACGGTACCGGCGAGGTGGTCATCCGCGGTCGCAATGTGATGCGGGGTTACCTCAACCGTCCGGAGGAGACCGCGGCCACCGTCGTCGACGGCTGGCTGCACACCGGCGACGTCGGCCGGTTCGACCCCGACGGCTACCTCGTCCTCGTCGACCGGATCAAGGACATGATCATCCGCGGCGGGGAGAACCTGTACCCCAAGGAGATCGAGAACGCCCTGTACGCCCACCCGGACGTGGCCGAGGCCGCGGTGGTGGGCACCCCGGACCCGGTGTTCGGCGAGATCCCCGTCGCCTACGTGGCCCTGCGCCCGGGAGCGACCGTCACCGGCGACGCCTTGATCGAGCACTGCCGCGGGCTGATCGCCCGGATGAAGGTGCCCACCCGGCTGACCGTCCTGGACAGCCTGCCGAAAAACCCCGTCGGCAAGATCGACAAGCCCACGCTGCGCCGCCTGAGCTGACGGCCCCTCACCCACGTCCCGCGACCCCAGGAGCACGCGATGGGCTTCACGAAGCCGGACTTCCCCCCGGTTGATCAGCAGACCTTCCTCGACGAGCCGTTGATGACCCGGATGAAGACCTTGGCCCTGCACTGGGTCGAGCACGGATTCGGCTCACCCCGGATGATCCACACCGTCTACATCATCAAACTGCTGGTCTGCTACGTCGGCGCGGGCGCGTCGATCGCGGTGTGGACCTCTCACCTCGGCCCGGTGTGGGACATCGGCGGCTGGTGGGACCAGCCGATCGTGTACCAGAAGGCGATCCTCTGGACGGTCCTGCTCGAGGCCGTGGGGGTGGCCGGATCGTGGGGGCCGTTGGCCGGCAAATTCACTCCGATGACCGGTGGCTTCCGGTACTGGGCGCGGCTGGGCACCATCCGGCTGCGGCCGTGGTCGCGGGTGCCCGGAACGGCCGGGGACTCCCGCACCCTGGTGGACGTCGGGCTCTACCTGGCGTTTCTGGTGACTGTTGCCGTGGCGCTGGTGACGCCGGGTCACCACAGCGATTCGCTGTCGGCCGCGCTGCCGCACAACACCTCGGGCCTGGTGCGCCCGGCCCTGCTGGTGGCCCCGATGGTTCTGCTCGTGCTGTGCGGGCTGCGCGACAAGACGGTGTTCCTGGCCGCCCGCGGCGAGCAGTACCTGCCCGCCCTGTTCTTCTTCGCGACGCTGAACTTCGTCGACATGATCATCGCCCTGAAACTGCTGATCTGCGTGGTGTGGATCGGCGCCGGCGTCTCCAAGTTCGGCGTGCACTTCTCCAACGTCGTGCCGCCGATGGTGTCGAACAGCCCCTGCCTGCCGTTCAAATCGCTGAAGCGCCTGCACTACCGCGATTTCCCGAACGACATCCGCCCGTCGAAGCAGGCCTCCCTGCTGGCCCATGCCGGCGGGACCCTGGTCGAGATCGTCACCCCGCTCGTGCTGCTGTTTTCCACCAACCACCTGCTGACCACCGCCGCGGTCGTGCTGATGGTGGTGTTCCACCTGTTCATCACCTCGACGTTCCCGCTGGCCGTGCCGCTGGAGTGGAACATCCTGTTCGGCTACGCCACGATCTTCCTGTTCGCCGGGTTCCGGGCGCAGGACGGTTACGCGGTGAGCGACATGTCCTCGCCGGGGCTGACGGTGGGACTGGTCGCGGCACTGCTGTTCTTCCCGGTGCTCGGCAACCTGCGTCCGGACCTGGTCTCGTTCCTGCCCTCCATGCGGCAGTACGCGGGCAACTGGGCCTCGGCGTTGTGGGCGTTCGCCCCGGGCACCGAGGCCAAGCTGGACGCCCTGGTGCGCTCCAACGGCAATCAGGTCGACCAGCTGATCAAACTCGGCTACGACCCGGTGGCCGCGGAGATCACGATGCAACAGGTCATCTCCTGGCGGACCATGCACAGCCAGGGTCGCGGCCTGTTCTCGCTGCTGCTGCGGCACATCCCGGACGTGGATCGCTGGACGGTCCGCGAGGCGGAGTTCTCCACCAACACGATCCTGGGCTTCAACTTCGGCGACGGGCACCTGCACAACGAGGACCTGATCGCCGCCGTCCAGAAGCGTTGCAATTTCGCGCCCGGCGAGTGGATCGTGGTTTGGGTGGAGTCGCAGGCGATCCACCGCGACGTGCAGGAGTACAAGGTGATCGATGCCGCCGTCGGCGTGATCGAGCGCGGCACCTGGCGGGTCGCGGACGCGGTTGCCGAGCAGCCGTGGCTGCCCAACGGTCCGATCCCGACCCACGTCACCTGGCGACGCGAGACCGGCGGCCCGATCCCGGCGCCCGCGCGACCCGTCGCCGGGCTGCCGACGTGAGTACCGCCGTCGTGGTCGGTGCCGGGCCGAACGGCCTGGCCGCCGCCGCGGTCCTGGCCAAGGCCGGCCTCTCGGTCACCGTGCTGGAGGCCGCGGACGAGATCGGTGGCGGTACCCGGACGGTGGAGGCGATCCGCCCCGGACTGCTGCACGACCAGTGCTCCGCGGTTCACTCCATCGCCTCCGGTTCGCCGGTGTTCGAGCACCTGCGCCTGGCCGAGTACGGGCTGCGCTGGTGCCTGCCGGAGATCGACTGCGTGCACCCGCTCGACGGCGCCGAGGCCGCGGTGCTGCACCGCTCGGTGGAGCAGACCGCCGGCGGGTTGGGCGCGGACGCGGGTCGGTGGCAGCGGCTCTTCGCCGGACCGTCCGCCGGCTACGACGCGCTGGCCGGCGACATCCTCAGCCCACTGCTGGGCATCCCGAGCCACCCGCTGCGCCTGGCCCGGTTCGGGCTGCCGACCATCGTGCCCGGCGCGCTGCTGGCTCGCCGATTCCGTACCCGGCAGGCACAAGCCCTGTTCGGCGGCGTCGCCGCGCACACCATGCACCCGTTGAGCAGGCCGCTCACCTCGGCGATCGGCCTGGGGCTGATCACTGCCGGGCATCGGCACGGGTGGCCGGTCGCGGCGGGCGGGTCACGATCGATCACCGACGCCATGGCCGCCGTGCTCGTCGAGCACGGCGGCAAGGTGGAGACCGGCGTCCGGGTCACCAGCGCCTCGCAGTTGCCGCGGGCCGACGTGGTCCTTTTCGACCTGGCCCCGGCCGCGGTCGCGGACATCCTCGGTGACCGGCTGCCCGGCCGCGTGGCTCGTGCCTACCGGCGCTTCCCGCACGGACCGGGCGCGTTCAAGGTGGACTTCGCCATCGAGGGCGGTGTGCCCTGGACCGACTGGTCGGCCCGCCGGGCCGGGACCGTGCACCTGGTCGGCGACCTCGCGGAGATAGTCGCCGGCGAACGCGACGTGTACACCGGCCGGATGCCCGAGCGACCCTTCGTGCTGGTCGGCCAGCAGTACCTCGCCGACCCCGGGCGATCCGTCGGGGACGTCCACCCGCTGTGGACCTACGCGCATGTGCCGCAGGGATACTCCGGCGACGCAACGGATCTGATCATCAGTCAGGTCGAGCGATTCGCGCCCGGCTTCCGGGAGCGGGTGCTCGGCATGGCGGTGCGCACCACCACGGAGACGGCACGGCACAACCCGAATTTCGTCGGCGGCGACATCCTGACCGGCTCGACCACGGCCGCGAAGCTGCTGTTCGGGCCGCGGACCACGGTCCACCCCTACGACACCGGGGTCGCCGGGATGTACCTGTGCTCCGCGGCCACCCCGCCCGGCCCCGGCGCTCACGGCATGTGCGGCCGGCACGCGGCGGCACGGGCGCTGCGGCACCTCGGCGTGACCCTAAGCTGACCTGGTGGACACCTCCGTCCCGATCTCGACCGAGTTGGTGGCAGCCACCGCCCGGCGGGCGACCCCTCGGCGCGACGAGGTCACCGCGGCCATGGTGACCCAGTTCGCGGCCGAGATCTCCCCGCTGCAGCACGACGACCAGCTGCTCGGGCTGTTGGCGGCCAGCACGGACGAGAACGTCGTGGCCGTGCTGCACGCACTCGAGCACGGGATCGACGCGCGCACGCTGGAGGCACCGCCGGCCGCTATCGAATACGCCCGCCGCCTGGCCCAACGTGGGGTGCCGGTGTCCGCCCTGCTGCGCGCCTACCGGCTCGGACTGGCCGCGTTCGTCGAGCACATGCTCGCCGAGATCGCCGCCGCGGGCGCGGATCCCGCCGTCACCTCGGCCGCCGGCATCACGATGATCCGGGTGTCGCACGGCTATGTGGACCACGTCTCGGAGCGGGTGGTCAGTGCCTACGAGGCCGAACGGGAGGCCTGGGCGCGCCATCACTGGACCGTACGGGCCGGGCGGATCACCGCCCTGCTGGAGGGCACGCTCGAGGAGGTCCGCGGCGCCGAGACCCGCCTGGGCTATCGCCTGGCGGGCATCCACGTGGCAGCCTTCGTCTGGCTCGAGGGTCGGCTGGTGGACCGCGGGGAGGAGCCGGTACGCCTGGAGCGACTGGTGACCGCCGCCGCCACGGCGCTGGGCACGGCGCACCTGTTCCTGCCCGCCGACGAGGCGGTGGGTCGCGCTTGGTTCACCGTCCCCGAGGACATGACCGCCGCCGCGGTCGGGGCCGCGCTGCTGGAGGCCGGCGGAGAGGCGACGCGGGTCACGCTGGGCAACCCCGGCCTCGGTCTGGGCGGCTTCCGTCGCAGTCACCGACAGGCGCAGCAAACCCGCCGGGTGTCGCTGGCCGCGGGAGCACACGCCGCCCGGGCCGTCTCGTTCGCCGAAGTGGGGGTGGTCGCGCTCCTCTGCGAGGACCTGGACGCGGCGCGGACCTGGGTGTCCGACACGCTCGGGCCGCTGGCGGACGACGACGAGAACGCGGCGCGGCTGCGGGAGACCGCCCGAGTGTTCCTCGCGATGGGCTCCAGCCACACGGCTGCCGGCGAGTTGCTCGCGACGCACAAGAACACCGTGCAGTACCGGGTGCAGAAGGCCGAGCAGTTGCGTGGTCGACCGTTCCGCGAGGAGCGCAGCGACGTCGAGGTGGCCCTGGCGGCCTGCCACGTCCTCGGCCCCGCGGTGCTGCGCCCCACCGGCGCCACCGACTGACCGAAGCGCCGAAAGATCGGCCGACCTTTGTGGTCGCGACCGGGGAATCGCGGGTCCGCTCCTCCTAAGTTGACGCAATCCCTCCCGCCCCCGACATCGGAGTGCGTCCATGGTTCGCCCCAAACTCATTCGTGCCACCGCCGTCGTGGCGCTCGGCACGCTGCTCAGCGCGTGCGGCGCGACCGAGGAGGTCAAGCAGGCCGTCGCCGCCCGGCACGCCGCCGAGGCGGCGGCCGGCGGGCACGGCGCCGCGGCAGCCGCACTCGCCCCGGCGGCCGGGCTGCCGGCCCCCGCCGACGCCCCGGCCACCGCACCGCGCGCGGACACCGGGGCCACTGCCGCCACGCCGGCAGCCGGCGCACCGACCGGCCCGAGAACCGCTGCGGCGCCGAGGAAAGCGACCGCGGCGGCAGCCGCCGGCGGCGCGCCTGCGGCCACGGCAGCAGTGGCGGCCTGCGGTGCCAATGGTGCGGCCGTCCCGGCCGCGGGCAACGGTGGCGGCACGGCCACCGGCGTCACCGCGACCACCATCAAGATCGGCGGCACCTTCTTCAACGGCGGCTTCCTGGACAAGTACGGCCAGGTGGCCGAGAACGCGCCGCGGGCCTACTTCAACTACATCAACGACGCCGGCGGCATCTGCGGGCGAAAGATCTCCTACGTCACCTGCGACACCGCGGGCACAGCTGACGGCACGTCAGGTTGTCTGAGCCGCATGGCCGATCAGGACAAGGTCTTCATCATGGGCCCGTCGCTGGACTTCAACCTCGACATCGTGCCCGCCACCTTGGCGCGGCTGAAGCTGCCCTGGGTCGGTTCCTCCGGGCTGTACTCCGAGGAGTTCGCCAGCCCTTGGATGTTCCCCACCCAGCCGCCCGGTGACTCGGTCGGCCAGTTGATCACCCGTTACGCAACGACGAAGCTGGGTTCCAAGAAGATCGGCATCTCGCTGCTGAACGACGTCGCCGGTCCGCGGTGCACGAAGGAGGCGCAGGCCGCCGCGGCCGCCGCGGGCGCCCAGGTGGTCTCTACCGCAGCCAACGGCACGATCGAGACCAGCTTGGACAGCCAGGTGGCCAACCTGCGCAACGCGGGCGCCGACACCGTGGTGTTCTGCAACGACCCGGTGAACACGGTCAAGTTCGTGCAGGCCGCCCAACGGGTGGGCTGGAAGCCGACCTTCGTCGGCGGGTTCGTGGCCGCCGACGACGTGCCGAAGGCGTCGGGCGCCAACGCCAAGGGCATGTACGGCTACAGCCAGTGGGACTTCTACAACTCCGACCTGCCCGGGGTGAAGCGCTACCGGCAGATCACCGAGTACTACTTCCCGCAGACCTTCCATCACTTCTACGAGCAGGCCGCCTACGTCGGCGCGGAAGCGATCGTCGCGGCGCTGCGCGCGGCCGGCCCGAACCTCACCCGGGATTCGTTCCTGACCGCGCTGCGCGCGATGCATGCCTTCGACACCGGGCTGGGCATCACGCTGAACTTCGCGAACCTCCGCGGCACCCCGCCGAGCGGAATCATGCTGCAGGCCGACGACAGCCTCGCCTGGAAGGTCGTCTCCGGCCGGTTCACCGACAAGGGTGCGATCACCGCCGCCGGCACGACGCCGGCCGCGGCGGCAGCAGCGACAGCGCCGGCGCTGGCCACCACCGCGCAGTGGCAGCGCCGGCAGTACGGCCGCCGGGGTGAGCAGACATGAGCCGGTTCTTCGGTTACCTGGTCACCGGTCTGGCCAACGGCACCATCTACGCCCTGGTGGCGCTCGGAGTGGTGATCACCTATCGGGTCAGCCGGGTCATCAACCTCGCCGCCGGATCCATCGGCGTGCTCTCGGCCTTCGTCTTCCACTACCTGCTGATGGCCGATCTCGGCCTACCGGTGGCGGTGGCCACCATCGGCGCGATCGCCACCGGCGCCGCCCTCGGCGCGAGCACGGAACGATACCTGGTCCGTCCGGTGCGCAGCCGGGGCGCGCTGGCCACCCTGACTGTGACCACCGGTGTACTGCTGCTGCTCTCCGAGTTGACCGTGCAGGTGTGGGGCCCGGACACCCCGGTCATCGCCTCGGTGTTCTCCGACCGGGTCATCCGCGTCGGAAACACCGGCCTGACGGTGCATCAGATCGCTACCGCGGGCCTGGTCCTGCTGCTGGTCGGCGGGCTGTACCTGCTGCTGGCCCGCACCTGGCTGGGATCCGGGGTGACCGCCATCGCGCAGGACCCCGGCGCCGCGCGCATCGTGGGCCTACCGGTGAACTCGATCATCACGTTCACCTGGGCCATCGGCGGCGCGTCCGCGGCCCTGGCCGGCCTGATGTACATCCATCTGAACAGCCTGGACCAGATCAGCCTCACCTTCGTGCTCATCTCCAGCCTGGTCGCGGCGGCCCTGGGCGGGTTCAACAGCCTGCCATTGGCAGGTGCCGGCGGCCTGGCCGTCGGGTTGATCTTCAGCTTCAGCCAGGGCTACGTGAACACGGCCGGTATCGGAGAACTGCTGGTGTTCCTCGCCCTGCTGGCGGTTCTCGTGGTGCGGGCCGGAAAGCCGCAACTCGACGTGGTGGCGGAGTTCTGATGGCCGGCACCCGCAACCGCGCCGCGACCTCCGCCCGGGCCCTGCCCGCTGCCGGCACGCTGCTGCTGCTCACCGCGGCACTGCTGTGGCCGATGTTCACCACCGGAACCGCGCACTTCTACGGCGCCCTGTCGGCGATCTACGCGCTGGTCGGGCTCTCGCTGGTCATCCTCGTCGGCTGGACCGGACAGATCTCCCTGGGCCACGCGGCTTTCCTCGGTTTCGGCTGCTACATCGGCGCGAGACTGCTCAACCACGGCGTGCCCCTGATCCTGGCCGTGCCCATCGTCGGGATCGTCGGCGCCGGCATCAGCCTGGTACTGGGTGTGCCCTCGCTGCGGTTGCGCGGTGTGTATCTCACCATCGCCACCCTCGCATTCGGCCTGGCCTGCCAGCGGTTCTTCTTCACCCGCCCCCAGTTGCGGGGCACCGCCGCCGTGCAAGTACCCCGCCCGTCGCTGGCCGGCATCTCCACCAGCACCGATCGCGGCCTGTACTACGCGGTCCTCGCGGTGCTCGTCGTGGCGCTGCTGCTGGCCTGGAACATCCGGCGCACCGACGTCGGCCGGGTGCTGTTCGCGATCCGCGACTCGGAGCAGGCCGCCGCGGCCATGGCGGTCCGGGTGGCCCCGTTCAAGATCGGGGTCTTCGCCACCTCGGCGGCACTGGCCACGATCGCCGGACTCTTCTACGGCATGCTCTTCCGCGCCACCCCCGGCGCCGATCAGTTCGGCGTGCTGCAATCGCTGTTCTACCTGGCGATGCCCGTGCTGGGCGGCGCCGAGGCGCTGCTGGGCGCGGTGTTCGGCGGGGTGTTCCTGGCCACCGGGCAGCCACTGGTCAACCAGTTCGACGTCCGGCTCTACCTCGCCACCAGCGTCGTGCTGCTACTGGTCCTGCTCTCCGGGCAGGACGGTCTGGTCGGCGCGCTGCGTACCGCCAAGCGGACGCTCACCGACGCGGTGCGCGGAGAACCCGTCCGCTACGGCTCCTTCCTGCCCGAGGACGTCGGGCTCGAGGAGGCCGCTCTTCCGGCCGCGGTCCACGTGCGGCTGTCCACCCCGACGAGCGTTCCGGTCCGCCTGCGGCTGAGTCTGCGGACCGTGCCGGAGGTCACGTCATGAGCGGACATCTGATCGCCGCCGGGATCACCAAGCGCTACGCCGGTCTGGTGGCCTGCGACGGCGTCGACCTGGAGGTCGGCCCGGGCGAGATCATCGGCCTGATCGGGCCCAACGGCGCCGGCAAGACCACCACGTTCAACTGCCTCACCGGGGCAGTGAAACTGACGAGTGGTCAGATCACGCTGAACGGTCGGGACGTCTCGACCCTGCCCGCCAGCGAACGGGCGCGCCTGGGCATCGCCCGCACCTTCCAGCAGGCGCAACTCTTCCGGCACCTGTCGGTGGAGGAGAACCTGCTGCTGGGCCGGCACCGCAACTACGGCGCCGGTGCGGTGCGGGGCGCCCTCGGCCTGGCGTACGGCGCCGAGCGCTCCGCCCGCCGGGCGGCGCGAGCCATCGCCGAGCAGTGCGGGCTCACCGCAGTGCTCGAGGCACCCGTCGGCGATCTGCCCTACGGCACTCAGCGGATGGTCGAGGTGGCCCGGGCCATCGTCCTGGATCCCGAGGTGCTGCTCGTCGACGAACCCGCGGCCGGCATGGACAGCCGCGAGTCGGAGTACTTCGGCAGCGTGCTGAAACGGATCAGTCGGGAACGCGGGATGTCCGTGCTGATCATCGAGCACGACGTGGCCATGGTGCTGGGCATCTGCGACCGCGTCTACGTCCTCAACTTCGGCAAGTTGCTGGCCACCGGGCGGCCCGCGCAGATCCGCGCCAATCCAGAGGTCCGTGCCGCGTACCTGGGCAGCACGGCCACCGACGCACGAACGGAGGTGCCGGCATGACCAGTCCCACCACGGTCCTCGACAACCGCGCCACGGCAGCCGGCCCCAGCCTGCTGGCCGCGCGAAACCTCACCGTCGCCTACGGTTCGGTCGTCGCCGTGCGAGCCCTGTCCCTGCAGATCGCCAAGGGCGAGATCGTCGCCCTGCTCGGGCCGAACGGGGCGGGAAAGACCTCCACGCTGCGTGGGCTGACCGGTGTGCTGCGCCCGCTCGGCGGCACGGTCAGTGTGAGCGGCCGACGTATCGACGGGCGCGGGCCGGGAGCGGCGGTCCGCGCCGGTCTGGCCCACGTGCCGGAGGGTCGGCGGGTTTTCCCCGAGATGAGCGTGCGGGAGAACCTACGCCTGGGCGCCTGGAACGTACGCCGGCAGAACCGGCTCGTCGACCAACGACTGGAGCAGGCCTACGCCCTGTTCCCCCGGCTTTCCGAACGACAACGACAGGCGGCCGGCTCGCTGTCCGGTGGCGAGCAGCAGATGCTGGCGATCTCCCGGGCTCTGATGAGCGATCCGCAACTGCTGCTGATCGACGAACTGTCGCTCGGGCTCTCGCCCCTGGTGGTCGACGAGATCATCGCCGGCCTCGTGGAGCTGAACCGGGCCGGACTTTCCATCCTGCTGATCGAGCAATTCGTGCACCGCGCCCTGGAGATCGCCGACCGCATCTACGTCCTGAAGAAGGGTCACGTCGCATTCAGCGGGACCCCCGCGGCGGCCGTGCGGGTCGGCGCGGTTGAGGAGGCATACCTGTGAACGTCCATCCGACCAAGACCGCCGCGGCCGGCGCCGGCTTGCTCATCCTGCTCGGTTTGGTGGCTCACGGCGGCACCGCGCGGGCGGCCGCGCCGGACAGTCTCGCCGTGTTCAGCGCGGCGGCCGCGGCCACCCCGTACGGCGTGGTGAGCCGGGTCCCGGCGACGACATCCGGCGGACTGCTGGACTCCGCCACCTCGGTGGACCTCGGCAAGGCCCGCGCGGTGGCAGCCGGTTTCACCGCGGGCGACCTCGGCGATCTGTTCATCGTCAGCTCCGCGCCGCCCGGCACCATCACCGACGTCCCAACCGTGATCCGCGCGCAGCAGCCACCGCAGGCAAAAGCCCCGGCCACCGCGGAGTTCGCCGGCGGACGCAGCGGCAGCCCGGACACCGGTGAGGCACGCAACTTCACCCTGGACGCCGCGGCCACCGAGGTGCCCTCGGCCACCGCCGGCGCGGCGGGGCACTCGGTGTCGAGCCAGTTCTACTCCTCCGGCGCCTCGACCTCCGCGAGCCGGAGCCAGGTCCAGCCGGACGGCACGGTGGTGGCCACCGCCACCACCACGGTGCACGACATCGCGCTCGGTTCGCCCGGCGCGCAACTGACGATCGCCGCGGCCGAAAGCGTTGCCGATGTGACCATTCCGATCGGCAAGAAGCCGGTGACGCAGTTGAGCACGCACATCCTCGGCGCGCAGCTCGCCGGGGTCCCCGTCGTGCTCGACGAGCACGGGTTGAGCATCGACAAGAGCGTGGCGTTGCCCGCGTCGGCGATCGCCGCGTTCACCGCAGCCATGCAGTCGCTGGCCGCGAACGGGCTGACCATCAGCCCGATCCCGCGGCAGGAGAAGGTGGACGACTCCGGTGCCGCGGTCTCCGGCGCTGCGTTCGCCTTCCGCTACCGCGCGCCCGATGCGATCCCGCGGCCCAGCGACATCGGCTCGGACCAGACGGTCACGGTCGCCAGCGTGGCCGCCGCGGCCACTTCCCGGGCCCGTGCGGTGCTGACCCTTCCGGCGAGCACCGTGCCGGGCAGCAGCACGCCCGCAGGCATCGCCCCGGTCGACACCGGGGCGGTCGGTCGACTCACCGCTGCCGTAGCGGCGACCGCCCCGACCGCAGGCGTCGAGCCGAGCGGTCTGCGGACCGCCGAGACCGCGCCGACCGTCGCGGCACTTCCGACCGCCGGCGACCCCGAGTTGCTCCTGCCCTCCCGGGTGGCAGATCCGTTGCCCATCAAGTTGCGTTCCAGCTACCGCCGATTGCTGCTCGCGGCACTCGGCACCCTGCTCGGCCTGTTCCTCCTCATCCGCAAGCGCCCCGTCTGACTGTCCCTCAGGAGTCCCCGATGAACGAACGACTGAATGACATCGCCCTCAAGGTGATGACCGCCGGATTCATCACGGCCGGCCTGATCGCAGTGACGATCGGCTACCGCGGCATCCAGCGCGAGGACGACATCGTCCTGCAGATGCCCTATCTGGCTTCCGGCGCGGTGATCGGCCTGGCGCTGATCGCGCTGGGTGGCATCACGATGATCCGTCAGCAGATGCGCGAACAGTCTCGTCGGGGCGCGCAGGTCACCGAGACGCTCGAGGAGTGGAAGGAGTCGACCATGAACGAATTGCGTGCCTTCCTGGCCAATGCGACGGTGGACGTCGAGATCAACCCGACCGCGCCGGCACACCTGGATGCGCTCAACCGCGCACCGGCCGTGCACTGACCGACGCCGGTCATGAGCCCGCCTGCATTCGCGGCGTCGTCCGCCCTCGTCGACGTGCCCGCCCTGGTGGAGGACCTGTTCGCCCGTGCCTTCGAGGAATCCGGCGGCGGGGACCGACTGGCCGCCACCGGGGTGGTGCTCGCGATCGACTTCGCCGACCTGGACCGCACACTGGCACTGGATCTGCCGTTGCGGCGGGTGGAGTCCGACCTCGCCGCAACCGCCACAGCCCGCATCGAGATCGGCAGCGCCGACCTCAACCGCTACCTGCAGGACGACCTGAACCTCACCCTGGCAATCGCCCAGGGTGAGGTGCGGGTGTCCGGTGCGATCGTCCCGGTGCTGGCAGCCCTCGGACCACAGACCGACCTGTTGTGCCGGCTCTACCGCCGTGTGCTCATCAGCCGCGGCCGCACCGACCTGCTGATCGCGAACCGCTGAACGAGCACCTCGCCCGCAAGGCCCTCCCGTCAGGGCATCGAACCCCGCAGCACCCGCCACACCGTGGGCAGTTCCACGGTCAACCGGCCGGTGCCCCTCGAGAGCTCGACGATCATCCGCGGGTCGCGGTCGATCCGGTGGTACGGGACGCTCCGGCCGGCCCAGCGGACCGTGGAGAAACTGTTGAAGCTGATCGGCAACGCAACCGTGCCGGGGCCGGTGCAGTTGACCTGGAAGGTGCGCACCGAGGCCTCGAACGTACGGGCCTCCACCTCCACCTGACACGGGCCGCGCAACACCGTCAACCCGCCGTTGTTCGAGGCCAACTGCTCATAGGTGTTGTAGACCGTCGCGGTCGACTCGCGCGCCGCACCCGCGTGCACGACCGGCAGGTACCCACCGTTCGCCAACAGCAAGTTGCCCAGACCGGACCCGGCCGACTGGATGCGCGCCGGGGTGTACGCCCCGAGGTCCACGGTGCCGGGCTTGCTGTCGGTGACCGGCGAGCTCACCACCAGGCCGAGCACCATCAACGCCGCACCGCTCGCGCCGAGCAGCGCGGCCGACGGGCGGTTGCTCACGCACCGCCAACCCATCGAGACGACCAGCGCGATCAACGCCGGGGTGATGAACGCCTCCAGCCGCCACACGGGTGCGATGTGATGAACCAGGGGCAACCGGTGAGCCCCGGCGATCGCCGGGACCTGCACCGCCATCCCGACCACGACGACGCCGGCCAGGAGCACCTCCGGGCGCCGCAGGAACGCCTGCACCGTGATGCCCGGCTCGGGACTCAGCCGCTGACCGGCTCGCCACACCAGAACGACGGCCAGCCCGACCCACAGCGCCAGGCCCACCGTGACGGTCATGCTCAGCGGATCCGGGTCGGCCCAGTCGAAGTTGCCGGGTAGGAAGTACTCGCGCAACGGGTGCAGGCCGTAGGGCGGCGCCAGTCCGGTCGGGACGACCCCGTTGATGTCGTAGTCGCCGTCGAAGGCGCGCTTCAGCAGCATGAACGGCGCGATCGCGACGCCGCAGGCCACCATCGCCGACCCGTAGCGGCGGACCAGTCGCCGCCGACCCGGGTTGGTCAGCAGGGCCGCCAGGAATGCGCCGGCGGTGAGGACCAGCCCGAGGTACGCGACCAGATCGTCCGCCAGGAACGTGACGAGGATCAACGGGACGATCCAGAACGAGACCTTGTTGCCTGCGACCACGTCCACGGACCAGCACAGGATCCACGGGACCAGCATCATCCCGGTGAACTCGGCGAGGTCGCCGCGGGTGTACCAGTCGGTGAACGTGTAGGGGGCGACGGCCAGGGCGATCCCGCCGACCGATGCGAGCAGCGACGGCACGCCGAGGCGCAACAGGCAGCGCCGCATCCCGTACATGCCCACCAGCAGGACGGCCAGCAAGGTCGTGACGACGGCGGCCTTCAATGTCCAGCCGACCAACGAAAGTCCGCCGGCCACCCAGAAGAACAGGTTGTGGTACCCGGCCGGCATCGGCGTGCCCATCCCGTAGGCGTCGCTGTCCGACCAGACCGGCAGGAAGTCGAGATGCCGCAGGTGCTGGGCATAGATCGCCGTCCGCGCGAAGATCGCCCCGTCCTCGTGGTTGCCCGGCCACCCGGTCGCGCGCAGCACCGGGAGCAGCGAGAGAACGCCTGCCCCGAGAAATGCCCCCAGGACCAGGCCCTGCCTGGCGATCCGCCGGCGGGAGACCCGGTCACCGTCCACGATCCGCAGCAGCGTCGTGAGCAGTCGGTCCGGCACCGATCGCCGCGGCGCGGGCGCGGGTTCCGGGGCAGCGCGTTGCCCCGGAAGTCGGTCGGGCTGCACTGCCGGCCGTGTAGTCGAGGACCTCACCGCGACCCCCCTAGGGCATGTCTCGCTGTTACAGATGATGCTAAATGTGTTCAGGGTGAAATTTGGGACATCATGGCCTCGCGGGCGCGTCCCGGCCGCGCCGAAGTGCTGACGAACCGTCAGACGGACGGCCATTGCCGGCAACCTCGGCCGGCGGATCTCACTTCGTCCCGGCTCGACGGCCGATCCGCTGGTTGACCTGCCATGATCCTGCCGTGGACCTGGGCCTCGGTGCGCGTTGGCATCACCAGCCGCATCGGCCACCCGGCGCCGGCCGGATGAGTACTCAGCTCGGGGTTGCCCGAGCGGTCGGCGGCCTGCTCACCACGCTGTGGTTGGCGGTGGTGGCCAGACAACTGAGCGTGGCTCAGTTCGGCGAGGTGACGCTCGTTCTCTCGCTGGGCTCGCTGGTCAGCATCGGCACCGACCTGGGCATCCCGTTGGCGTTGTCCAAGATCGCCCTCGACCACGAGTCCCTCGATTCCGGCGCGGTGCGCCGGGCGATCGGCGTCCGCATGGTGTCCGGGCTGATCTCCGGCGTCGTCCTGGTCGGGCTCTGGCTGAACTCCGCGCCCGCCGATCGCTGGTGGATGGCCGGGCTGTACTCGGTCTCGGTGGTGATCAGCCCGCTGGGTGGGTCGTTCCTCGCGCTGCTGCGGGGCCGCGCGATCGGCGTGGTCGAGGCCGTCTACAACGTGGTCTCCAAGCTGGCGCTGCTCGCCGTCGGCATCGCCACCCTCGCGGCCGGCTGGAAACCCTCCGGGGTGATCGCCGCCTTCGTCCTGGTCGACGTGGTGTCCTCGCTGCTCCTGCCCGGCATCGCCGGCCGGCGGTTGACGATGACCGACGAGCCGGATCCCCTGCAGCGGGCCGAACTGCGGTTGCGGGCCACCCTGCCGTTGGCCGCGGCCGGAATCATCGGGTCCGCCTACGAGCGGGTCGACATCTGGTTGCTGGCCCTCATGAAGGGCAGCAAGTCGGTGGCCGTCTACGTGGCCGCCTACAAGTTCTACGACACCGTCCTGCTGCCCGCCATGGCGATCGCCTCAGCGGCGGTGGCCGCCGTCGGCTCCGATCTGGCCGCGCAGGCCCGACCCGTCGCCAGGCGGCTGGCGTTGCGGGCGACCGCCGTTGCGGCCCCGATCGCGATCACCGTGGCGTTCAGCTCGGACTTCTTGCTGCGAAGCGCATTCGGCAACCACTACGCCTCCGCGCGGACCGCCGTCGCAATCCTGATGGTGGCCGGACTGCCCGGCGCGGCGCTCGGCGCGATCACCCCGATCGCCCTGCTCTGCGACCGCGCACGGGTCGCGCGGCTCACCGTCGTCGGCCTCGTCGGCAACGTGATCGCGAATCTCGCTCTGGTGCCGTCGATGGGGGTCCGCGGTGCCGCGGTGCCCTTCCTGATCACCGATGCCGCGCTGTTGGCCGCCTTCTGGAACGTGCTGCCGAAGGAGTCCCTCCCGGTCACCGCGCCGGTTGCGGCCCACCCAAGCAGCTAAGCCAACCGGTCGAACTGACCGTCGCCCCAGCGGTAGACGTGGGGAGACAGCGGCGCGACGCCGTTGGCGAACTCCTGGGCGGTGTAGGTACTGAAGGCGTCCCGCCCCGCAGCGGTCGCCCAGGTCGGCATGAATGCCAGTTCGTGCCGGGTCGGGACGCCGACCAGCAGGCCCTCATCCGGGTCGAAGTCCGGTCCCAGGAGCAGGCCCACGGTCTCGGCCAGGACGAGCGCCTTGCTGGCGATGAAGCCGGATCGCCCGCGCAGGGTGCAGAACGCGCCGGCCCGGGTGTCGATCAGTTCGCAGTCCTGCGGCCGGATACGGTCCACCCGGCCGAGCCCCAGCGACCAGAGTTCGTCGGCCCCGACCAGGGCGACCTCCTCGTCGGTCAACCAACGCACCATCGACCCCGTCACGTGGGCCAGCAACCCGATCAGATCTGTGCCCAGCCGCCGGGCATAGGCGTAATCGACCGCAGGGCTGTGCGGGTCGGCGAGCACCAATCGGGCATGCACGCCGTCCCGGATCTGGTCCGGCCCGAGCTCGGGTGGCGCGCCCGGGAACGCTTCGAGAAGCGCCGCGAAGTGGGCATCGACCACCTCCGGCCATTGCTCCTCGCAGTAGCCGTCACAGACCGATTCGAGGTTCATCAGGCCGAACACCCGGCCGTCCGCGGTGGCCAGATGGTCGCGCCGGACCGCCGCCGCCACGCCGTGCCGGGCCAGCGCATCCCGCGAAAGCCTGCGGATCAGTTCCCGCTGCCGTGGGCTCCAACTCCGCTGCGGCCCGGCGATTGTTCGACGGCCGGTCCGCGTCCTACGTCGTCCACTCACAGTTCCCCCCGAGACACCGGACCGCTGCGGCCCTCGGGAAACCCTCTCGATTCGGACGCGCGCGCACGACCGAATCCGTGTGCCTGTGGACAATCCGGAGTTGTGGATACCGGCGGGATCAGCGTGCTCCGTCGGCCCCGGTACTCACGACCTCCCCACCGTCGATGGTGACGATGCTGCCGGTGATGAACGCGGCGCGATCGCTGACCAGGAAGGAAACCAGTTCCGCGACCTCCTCCGGTTGCCCCGAGCGGTTCATCGGGTTGAGTCGGACGCCGCGCTTCGCGCTGTACTCGAGGATCGGGGCCACCATCTCGGTGTCCACCTTGCCGGGCGCGACCCCGATGACCCGGATCCCGTCCCGGGCCCACTCCAACGCCATCGTCCTGGTCAGCATGCTCAGCGCGGCCTTGCTCGAGTTGTAAACGGCGAAGCCGACCGATGGATAGATGGCCGCAGTGCTGGTCATGTTCAGCACCACACCACCGTCGCCGGTGGACACCATCACGTCGCGGACCCGGGCTGCCAGGTACCAAGGGGCGATCAGGTTGACGTCCAGGGCGGCGCGGAACACCTCCGCCGTCACGTGTTCGACGCGGGCCGCGGTGGGCAGCATGCCCGCGTTGTTGACCAGCACGTCGACGCGGCCGAACTCCGTGGCGGCAGCGGAAACCAGCGCGTCGAGGGCCGCCAGATCGCTCACGTCGGTGGGCACCGCGAGGGTACGCGCGCCGAGGGCTCGCGCCTTCTCGGCGACCTGCGCCAGGCTCGGCGCCGAGCGGGCGGCCAGCACCAGGTCGTGACCGTCCCGTGCGAACCGCAGCGCGCAGGCTTCCCCGATACCTCTGCCGGCGCCGGTGACCAGAGCGACCGTCACGTCGGGTTCCCCTCGTGGAGTGACGGCGCACAGTGCCGGCGGATCTGGTCGACGACGAGGCGGGCCGTTTCGACGCAGCCGCTCTGCCCGGCGCCGGTCCGCTCGCGGACGCCGTCCCCGACGTTCCAGAGGTTCGCGATCGGCGTCGTCCGCTGCAGGTCGTGGCCGGCGATGGCTCGCTGTGCCGGCCAGTCCTCCCCCGCGCACACCGCGACCGAAAGCTCGCGCGCGTTGTCGTAGCCCGGGAACTGCTCGCGCAGATCTGCCCGCAGCAACTCCAGTTCGACGTCCAGGTCGAAGTCGCCGGCGGCGGGGTGCGGAGCACACGCGCCCAGATACAGGTGCCAACCCGGTGGGGCCAGCTCCGGACAGGTGTCGGTGAGCAGCGCGGCGTAGGCCAACCGACGCGTGGTGGCGAAGAAAGCCAGCCCCGTCAACGGCCCGAGCCGGGTTCGGCCGGCGAAGTTGATCGTGATCAGACTCCCCGGTCGGGACCACGTCTTCAGCTCGGCCGAGTAGGTCGACGGCAGAGCGCTGCCCGGACACAGGGCCGCGGTGGCCACCGGCCCCGCGTTGCTCACCGCGATCCGCACCGCCACGGCGATCTCCTGCCCATCGCGGCGGATCCGGGCTCCGTCGACCAGACCGTCGGCGCCGACGCTCAACGCGACGACGGCGCTGTCCAACCACAGCGTCCCACCGCGCCGCTCGAAGTCGCGGGCCACGGCCGACCACGGCCCGATGGCGCCCTCCGGGTGCATGGCGTAGGTCTGCAGGCCGCCGGGGCGGGTGGCGTAGTCGAACAACAGTGCGAGTTCGATGTCCGCGGGCTCCGCGGCGTAGAGGGCGGCGGTCAGGTTGCGGACCAGGCTGCGCACCGCCGGACGGGCCCGGCGCGCGTCCAGCCAGTCCGCGACCGTCGGACCGCGGCCGGGACGACGACCGGTCCGCCGGCTGACTGCGCCGACCGCGGCGAGCAGACCGCGCACCGCCGCGCCGTTCGGGCCGCTCATCAGCGGGACGTCGCGCCGCCCGACCCGAAGCACCAACGGGCGGCGCGGGATCCGCAGGCCGGGGTCGACGCCGAGGTCGGCGAACAGCCGGCCGTTCTCCCCACCGACCTCGGTCACCAGGGCTCCGGTGTTCACCCGGAAGCCGTCGATCTCGATCGTGGATGCCCGACCACCGACCCGGTCTCGGCTCTCGACGAGCAGCGTCCGGTAGCCGGTGGCTTGCAGCCGGGCGGCGGCGGCCATCCCGCCCGCCCCTGCCCCGATCACCACTGCGTCGAAGCGCTCGAGCGCAGGGGCGTTCACCGGTTCGGCATCCGCTTGCGACGCAGGTCGCGCAACAGGGTCCGGGCGGCCTGCTGTCCGGGCAGGCCCGAGACGGACGGGCCGGGGTGCGTCCCACCGCCGCTGAGATAAAGACCCGGCACCGGTGTCCGGTAACCGGCGAAGCCGCGCGCCGGGCGCAGCGGTCCCATCCGCGATGGGGTCAGGTCCACGTGGTAGACGTTCCCGTCCGGGACGTTGGTGCGGGCGGTCATCTCCGGTGGGGACTCGACCCAGCGGCCTATCTCCAACTCCTCGAAGCCGGCGTAGTAGTGCTGGGCCTGCGCAATCAGCGACTTCTCCGCCGTCGCCTTCAACGAGTCCCAACTCTCCTCCGGGTGCAACGGCACCCAACCCGACCACAGCCCGAGCAACTCCTGGCCGGTGGGCGCCACCGCGGGGTCCGCGGCGCTCTTCACCATGCTCGCGAACGGCAGCGGGTCCGGCAGTCGCCCGGCGCCGGCGTCGTCGATCGCGGCGCAGATCTCCTCGATGGTCCCGACCATGTGCGTCGGGATCCGCACGTCCAGGTCGTCACGGCGGGCCTTCTGGTGTGCGGGCAACGTCAGCCGGCCGCGGAACGCGACCTCGATCTTGAAGTGGGCGCACCCCGCGCTACGGGTGGGGATGTCGGCAGCCCGCGCCGCCAGCTTCGCCGGCAGTGTTCCGGGGGGCAGGAACTGATTGAGCACCCGCCACGGCTCGGTCGCGGCCAGCACCGTCGCCGCGCGGATTTCCTCGCCGGAGTGCAGCCGGACTCCGATCACCCGGCCGGCGGACATCAGGAACTCCTCCACCCGGGCAGCGGTCCGGATCCGCCCGCCCGAAGCGGTGAAACTGCGTTCCAGCGCCGCGGGCAGGGTGCCCATGCCGCCGGTGGGCCGGGCCATCCCGGCGCGCATGATCATCGGGACGATCATCAGGTTGACCCCGGACCGGTCCCAGGTGATCGGGCAGCCGTAGCTGGCGAGGTTCGCGAGCATCGCCTGCACCAGGGGGTGGGTGAACCGCTCGCGGATCGCATCGGCCGCCGACGTCCGGGTGAGTCCCACCACCTCCGGGAGGGCACGGGGTCGGCGCAGCAGTGCGCGGACGGCGCCGGCCACCGCCCGCGGATCGGGTCGGACCGGGTTGGTCGCCATCAGTGTCATCGCGGCGTCGCAGGCCGGCCTCAGGTCCTCGATCAGGCGCAGATACGCGGCGGCGTCCTGGGGCGCGAAGTGCCGGATCTCCGCCGCAGTCCGCTCCGCGTGCCGGTGCAATGCAAGTGACGCTCCGTCAGGCGCCAACGCAAGGTAGGGCGGGTCGATCTCCACCTCGCGGTAACCGAACCGAGCCAACTCCAGGTCGACACCGACAGTGGTGTCGCGCAGCGCGATCACGTCGTCCGCGCACGGGCTCATCCGATGCTCGGGCGCGGCCGGCAGCAGGGCCGTGCTGGTCGTGCAGCCACCGATCCAGTCGTTCGCCTCCAGCACGAGTACGTCGAGTCCGGAGCGGGCCAGGTAGCCCGCGGCGACCAGGCCGTTGTGGCCCGCGCCGATGACGATGACGTCGGCGCGCTCAGCCATGAAGGACCGGGTCGAGCCGCAACGGGCGCGCCGCCTCCACCATGATGATCTCCCACTCGATGCGGGCGTGGTCGTCCCACTCGCGCCGGGCCTTCACCCGCGCTCGGTCCGGGAAGCCGTGATGGATGCCCTGCGGGTCGTGGCTGACCAACCCCGGTTTGAGCGGGCGCCCGAGCGAGTTGCCGCCGTGGATCAGGGCGACCTCGTCGTAGTCGGCGTTGCGGTGGAACCACGGGATCCGTTCGACGCCGGCCCGTGTCTCGAACGGGCGCGGCAGCAGGTTGATGATGTTCACGCCCTCGGCGACCAGGAACACGTGCATCGACGGCGGCAGGTGCAGGCTGTCGGACATGATCACGTTCCAGTCGCGGATGTTGAACGCGAACGGGAAGTAGTCGCCCTTCCAACCCTCGACGTCGCAGGGGTGGTGGTCCTGGAAGATCGCCGAGGACTCGTTGTCGTACTTGACCCGGACCTCGTACTCGGGCGCATCGGAGGCCATCGGCGTCGGATCCGGCACTCGGATCACGTCCGGGTCGAACGGGGCATGCCGACCCAGGCCCACGTAGTTCGGGGCGCGCAACTCACCGACGGTCTCGATGCCGAACAGGAAACTCTCGGATCCGTCGGGTACCCACCGATGCGTGATCGCCTTGGGGATGACCACGTAATCGCCCTGCTCGTAGACGATCGGGCCGAACTCGGTGTGCACCGTGCCGGCGCCACGGTGCACGAACCAACACTCGTCGCCGTCGACGTTGCGACGGTGGAACGGCATCGGTGCGGCCCGCCGGGAGAGCCAGATGGTGACGTCGGAGTTGTAGTACAGCCGCTGTGCGGTGCCGCGTACGTCGGTCAGGTCACTCGGCTCGAGGTCCGCCAGCAACGCCGCGGTGGACCGGAAGCGACCTTCGGCGCGGAACACCGTCGGGTCGTTGGACCGGTACAGCACCGCCTCCCGGCCGTCGAAGCCCTGTCGGGTCAGTTCGTCGTCCTTGAGCGGTGAACCGTCCGGCGCCGGACCGGGCAGGTCGCGGTGCGCCTGCCGACTGGTGCGGCCCTTGCTGAACTGGATGAGCGTCCGCATGGCGGGGACGCTAGCACCGAATCGGACACTCGCCTATCAGCGTTTGGTTATGGCTACAGTAGGGCTGTGACGACCGCATCCGATCCGGCTGAAGCACTGGCCGGCTACAACATGTGGGACCCCACGCATGAGCGCGCCAAGTGGGAACTGTTCCGCTACGCCCGCGGGAAATGCCCGGTGGCGCACACCGATGCCGACGGCGGTGGGCAGTACCTGGTCACCCGCTACTCCGACGTGCGCGCGGTGCTGCAGGACACCGACACCTTCTCCTCCACCGGAGTAGCACCCAAGCCGGCGCCGGTGGCGCTCAATCCCCTCGACGTCGACCCGCCGTACCACTCGGACCTACGCAAGCTGCTGAATCCGCTGTTCTCCCGCACGTTCCTGCTGAAGTTCGAGCCGCAGATGCGCCGCAGCGCGGCGGCGTTGATCGACGCCTGGGCCGAACGCGGCAGGGTCGAGTTGATCAACGAGTTCGCCGCCCCGTTCGCCGGTGCCTCGCTGGCCACGATCGTCTTCGACGAGCGCGACCCGGAGCGGATGCGGCGGGCGATCGACACCGTGACCACGGTGGCGATCGAGGGCAACGACGAGTCGTACTTCAACCTCGCCCTGTTGGCCGGGGAGTACATCGCGGACCGCGAGGACAACCCGGTGGACCGGGAGGACGTGCTCACCGCAATCACCACCGGCACGGTGCTCGGCGGGCGACCGCTGACCGACGACGAGCGCGTCGGGGTCGTGACCGTGCTGTTCCTCGGCGGGTTGGACACCACCCGGGGCGCCGTCGGCGCGATCGCCTATCACCTCGCGCGGCAGCCCGAACTCGAGTCTCGCGTGCGTGATCCGCGGTGGATCCGCAACGACATGGACGAGTTCCTGCGCATGGAGTCCCCCGTCGGCTGCCTGGGCAGGCGGGTCATGCGCGACACCGAATTGGCCGGGGTGGCGCTCAAGGCCGGCGAACAGGTGCTGGTCCGATTCGACTCGGCCAACCGCGACGAGGAGAAGTTCCCCGACCCCGACCGGCTGGTGTTCGACCCCCCGCGGTCCGGGAACGCCGCGTTCGGGCTCGGCGTCCATCGTTGTCTCGGCGTGCATCTGGGCCGGATCCAGCTCGCGATCGCTTTCGACGAACTGCTCAAGCGCGTGACGAACCTGCGCTTCGCCGACGGCGGTCCCGAGGACGTGCACTGGTCCCCGGGGATCGCCAACGGTCCGGAGCGCCTCGACCTGCGCTTCGACGTCGTGGACCACGGGTGACCGCCGGACCGCTTTCCGGGGTGCGGGTGATCGATCTGTCCGCGTTGGGACCCGGGCCGTTCTGCTCCATGCTGCTGGCCGATTTCGGCGCCGACGTGATCACGGTGGAGCGGCCGACCACCGTGGAGTTCGACCCGGCGAAGCACCTGAGCCGGGGCAAACGGTCGGTGATCGTGGACCTACGCGCCCCGCGCGGCGCCGAGGTGATCGCGCGGTTGGCCGACCGCGCCGACGTGCTGCTGGAGAGCAACCGGCCGGGCACGCTGGAACGGCGCGGGCTCGGGCCGGAGGAGCTGTGTGCCCGTAACCCGCGGCTGATCTACGCCCGCCTGACCGGGTGGGGCCAGGAGGGCCCGTACGCCGACCGGGCGGGGCACGACATCAACTACATCGCGGTCGCGGGCGCGCTCGGCGTGATCGGTTCGACGGAGCCGATCCCGCCGCTCGCCATGCTCGGCGACCTGGCCGGCGGCTCGCTGATGACCGCGTTCGGGATAGTCGCCGCCCTGTTCGAGCGGGCTGTCAGCGGACGTGGGCAGGTCGTCGACGCCGCGATCACCGACGGCGTCGCGCTGCTCAACAGCCCTTGGCTGGCCGAGCTGGACGCCGGCCGCTGGCCCGGCCGTGGGCGCCATCTGCTGTCCGGCGGCAGCCCGTGCTACGGCTCCTACCGCTGTGCCGACGACGCATATTTCGCCGTCGGTGCGATCGAGGGAAAGTTCTACGCGGCGTTCCTGGCCGCGCTCGGGATCGACGACGTGGCACTCGACACCCAACTCGACCCGACTACCTGGCCCGCGCTGCGGGACCGGGTGGCCGAGATTTTCGCGAGCCGGCCGCAGGCCCACTGGACCAAGGTGTTCGGCGACATCGACGCCTGCGGCACGCCCGTGCTCGACCTCGACGAACTCCTCGACGATCCGCACCTGCGCGCGCGGGGCACCGTGACCATGCACGAGGGCCGGATCACCGCGGCACCCGCGCCCCGGCTGTCCCGCACACCCGGCGCCGTGCGCCCGTCGGCCCGACGTGGCGCCGACACCGCCGTCGTGCTGGCCGAAGCCGGTTACTCCGCCGAGGAAATCACCGCGCTGGCCGCCGACCGCACCGTCGGTCTGGGCGACTGACGCATCGTCAGGCAGGAACCGAGGCGCGGATCGGCAGGCGGCCGTCGAAGCCGTCGAGCACGCGTGGGCCCGGGGTGAACGTTGCGGGCATCGCGATGTAGCCGTTGATCAGCGGGATCGTCGGATAGTGCACGACGCTTTCGAAGTCGATCTCGTAGTCGGGCATCCGGCGCAGCACCTCCTCGAGCAGCAGCCGCATCTCGGCCGGAGCGAGGAAGGCGCCGAGGCAACGATGCACGCCGAAACCGAACGCGAGGTGCTTGGCGGAATTCTCGCGATCCAGCGCAACTGCGTCGGGTTCACCGAAGACGTCCTCGTCGTAATTGGCCGAGCCGAGCGCGAGCAGGACCCGGTCGCCGGGTCGCAGCAGAACGCCGCCGAGTTCCACCGGCGCGAGCACGGTGCGCGCGACCCCCGGTCCGGGAGTGAACCAGCGCAGCATCTCCTCGACCGCGTTCGGGATCAGCCCCGGGTCGGCCGCCAGGGCAGCCCGCTGGTCGGGGTGGGCTCCGAGGTGTCCGAACATGCCGGCGATCAATGCGGTGGACGTGTCGATCCCACCGTTGAGCAGCATGAAGACCTGGTTGACCACCTCGTCCTCGGACAACCGCGCACCGCTCACCTCCACGGTGAGCAGGCGGTCAACCACGTCATCGCGCTCTCCGACGGTCCCCCGGCGGGCCGCGATGATCCCCCGGAGGTCCTCGACGAGCGCCCGGACCGCGCGCGCCGAGCCCTTCTGGAGGTACGCGGCCTGGTGCAGCGCGACGGCGTAGTCGTGCCAACGCTCCAGCGGCAGCCCGAAGTAGTCCAACGAGATCATCGCCGGGATGGGGTTGGCCAGGTCGTCGACGAAGTCGAGCCGACCCGAGCCGATGACCCGGTCCACCGCCCAACTGATGATCTCGCCCAACCGCGGCTCGTAGGCGGCGATCGCCTTCGGGGAGAACAGCGGGGCCAGCGGGCGTCGGTAGGACTGCGAGCGCGGCGGGTCGGTCTCCATCATGCCCATCTGCACGGGGTTGACCGGGATGGTCACCCCGCCGGTCACATAGCGCTGTCCGTCACTGGCGTCGAACTCCAGGTCGCGGCCGCAGGCGAAGGTCTCCGGGTCGCCCAGCACCCGCTTGACGTCGGCGTAACGGGTGATCACGTGAAAGCCACCGTGGGCGGACGAGTGCGCGACCGGGCAAATCGCGCGCAGCTCGCGATAGGTCTCGCGCCAGTGCTGTGCGAAGTGCTCGCTGTGGTGGTCGAATCCTGGCATGTCCTGCGGCCCCTCAGTCGGTGAGCACGATCGCGCCCTCGGGGCAGGACCGTTCCGCATCGGCCAGATCGGCGCAATCGGCCGCCGCCACCTCGGCGATCAGGACGCGGCCGAGGCCGGCCTCGTCGACGTCGAAATAGTCCGGGGCGATCAGCACGCACCGACCGTGCCCCTGGCACCGGCTCGCGTCGATCCGCACCCGTGTCACCGAGACCTCCCGATGCCGTTGCACCCAGCTCCCGACGGCCACTAACCTAACGCTGTTTGGTGTCTACCGCCAACCGACCCGGAGGGCGATCGTGCCGGTCTTCAGCTCCGCCGAGGAGGTCGAGAAGATCTTCGTCGCCTTCTTCGAACACATCACCCTGCATCCCGACCTGCGACCGAAGTTCGTCGAGTCCCAGGCGTCGTTCCGGGTCAACTACAGCGCGCCGGACTCGGCGTTGAGCATCGACGCCTCGGTCGACCCACCCGCGGTCCGGGCCGGGGACGCCGCCCGTGCGGCGCAGGTCGACGTCGCACTGTTCATGTCCGCCGACGACGGACACAAGTTCTGGCTCGGTGATCTGAACATCCCGATGGCGATCGCTCGGCGCAAGGTCAAGATCGAGGGCTCGATCGGCACCCTGCTGAAGATGCTTCCCGCGCTGCAGCCCGCGTTCGGCATGTATCGCGACTTCCTGGTGCAGCAGGGCATGGCCGACAAGCTCCCCGCCTGATGCAGGTGAGTCCCGCCACCCACGACTGGGTCGCGTTCCACGCAGCGCGGCGGCCGGCCGCCCCAGCACTGCGCCGGGCCGAGGACAACCACACGCTCACGTGGGCACAACTCGAGGACCGGGTGGCCCGGTGCGCCCATGTGCTGCGCGCCCTCGGGGTGGGGGTCGGCGACCGGATCGCACTGGTCGCCGAGAACTGCCCGCGAGTGTTCGAGGTCCAGTTCGCCGCGATGCGGTTGGGCGCGCTGTTCGTGCCGTTGAACTGGCGGCTGACCCCGCACGAGTTGGCCGAGATCTGCCTGGACGCCCGCCCCGCCGTACTGGTGCACGACACGACCTGGGCGGGTGTCGCAGGCCAGGTCGCGGAGAAGGCGGCGATCCCCTGCCGCATCGCCGGGGGCCTCGACGAGCCGGGCGTCGTGGACTACGAGGCCGCGTTGGCCGCAGCGCAGCGGGTTGATCCGCGGACCGGCGGAACACACTCCGACCCCACCCACATCCTCTACACCTCGGGAACCACCGGTCGACCCAAAGGTGCCCTGTCCACCCACGGCACTTTGATCTGGCAGGCGTTGAACTGCGCCGACACCACCGGTTACGCGGCGGCCGGCTGCCACCACCTGAACCAGATGCCGCTGTTCCACGCAGGCGGCCTGAACGTGATGGCCAATCCGATCCTCTACTTCGGCGGGACAGTCACCACGATGGCGCGGTTCGACCCGGCCGCAGTCCTGGCCGCGTTGACCGACAGCGCTCCGTCGGTCACCCACTTCGCCGCGATCCCCCTGATGTACGCGGCGATCGCCGCCCAACCCGGCTTCGCGTCCGCCGACCTGAGGCACCTGCGCCATCTCATCGTCGCCGGCGCGATCGCGACCCCGCAGCTGTTGCGCCAATGGTCCGACCGCGGGCTGCCGCTGCAGCCGCAGTACGGCGGGACCGAGATGGGCCCGATGGCCTTCGCCCTCGACCAGGAGGCGGTCCTGCAGGCGAAGGCCGAGCTCGGCTCGGCGGGCAGAGCCGCGAGGCACACCGAAATTCGCCTGGTGGATCCCGACGGGACCGACGTGCCGGCGGGTGGGACCGGCGAGATCTGGCTGCGGGGCCCAAGCGTCACGGTCGGGTACTGGGACAGGCCCCGGGACGAGTTCTTCACCGACGGTTGGTTCCGCACCGGCGACGCCGCCCGCCGCGACGCCGAGGGGTTCTACTACCTGGCCGGGCGGACCAAGGAGATGTACAAGACCGGCGGCGAGAACGTCTATCCGGCCGAGGTGGAGAACGTGTTGTCGCTGCACCCGACCGTGGCGGACGTCGCCGTGGTCGGCGTGCCGGACCAGGACTGGGGCGAGGTCGGACTCGCCGTGGTCGTGGCGACGTCCGGGGCAACCCCGACCCTTGGCGAACTGACCAGCTGGGCGGGCGCCACGTTGGCCCGGTACAAGCTGCCCAAGCGATTGGTCCTGGTCGGCGAACTGCCGCGCAACGTCACCGGCAAGGTGAACCGAGAGGAACTGCGCGCGGCCTACGCCGGGAGGCCGTCTTGATCCGCGAGCAGTTCGACGAACACGGGGTCCTCGAACTGGTTCTCGATGCGCCCCCCGCAAATGCGCTGGACCTGGCCGACATTGCCGCGTTGGCGCAGGCCCTGCGTGGTTGTGCCACGAACGAGGCAATCCGTGCGGTCGTGGTGCGCGGCGAAGGGCGTGGCTTCTGCGCCGGCGGCGACGTCAAGGAAGTGCAGGCGCTTCCTGAGTTCGCCGGGATCCTCGGGCAGGCGCGCGGCTCGCTCGAGCTCACCTCGGCCGTCGCCGAGTGCGCCGTCCCGGTGATCGGTGCGGTGCACGGCTACTGCATCGGACTGGGCGTACTCGTCGCGGGGATGTGCGACATCCTGCTTGCCGCGCCGGGAACCCCCTTCGTGCTCGCCGAGGCGGACAACGGCGCAGCTGCCGGCACGGTGCAGGCGATCGGGTTGATGCCCGAGAAGCGTCTGCGCGCGGCCCTGTTCACCGCCGAACCCGTTGCGGCGGAAGAACTCCACGCTTTCGGCAGCGTGCTTCGACTAGTGCCCGCGGCCGACCTGCCGGACGCTGCGCGCACGATCGCGCGCACGATCGCCGGGAAACGACCGAAGGTCATCCGAGCCCTGAAGGCCGCCACCGACGCCAGCCTCGACCGCCGACTGCGGCTGACCTACCGCGCGGAACTGAGCCACACCCTGGAGCTCAACCTGGCAGGCGAGGCCGACCAACTGCGGGCGGACTTCGTCGCCGGTCGACGCGCGGGCTACCTGGCGTCGGAGGGCCCGGCATGACCGGACCGGCGGACGAGGTCGAGGTCGTCCGCTGCGACACTGTGGTCACGATCCGCCTGAACCGTCCGGCCAAGCGCAACGCGATAACCGGCGCCATGTACACCAGGCTTGCTGATGCGCTGACCGAGGCCGGCGACGCGACCGTGGTCCTGCTGACCGGAGCCGGCGGTGCGTTCACGGCCGGCAACGATCTGCGGGACATGGTCGAGAATCCGGTGCTCGGCGACGACGCGCCACCGCTGCGGTTCCTGGCCGCGCTGACCGAGTTGCGCGCAGTCCTGCTCGCCGCGGTCGACGGACCGGCGCTCGGCGTCGGGACCACCGTGCTGCTGCACTGCGACCTGGTCTACGCCACCGCCGACAGCGTCTTCGGTTTCCCCTTCGTCGACCTGGGTCTGGTTCCGGAGGCCGCCTCCACCCTGCTGCTGCCGCAACTGACCGGCCATCAGCGAGCTGCCGAGTTGATGCTGCTCGCCGAACGTTTCGGTGCCGCGCGAGCGGCCGAACTGGGCCTGGTCACCGAGGTCGTGGCCGACGCGGAGGAGCTGAGCACGCGGCTCGCGCAGCGGACTGCCGAACTGCTCGCCAAACCCCGAGCCGCGCTGCTGGCGACGAAGGCGTTGCTGCGCGAGTCCGGTGCTCGGACGGTGCCAGAACGGCTGCGGATGGACAGCCGGGCGCTACGGGAGCTGATCCGCGAGAAAACTAACGTTGCTGGGTAATGCCGTACAATTGCGGCAGTCCTGGCACACGGAAGTCGGAGGGAAAGCTGTGGCACGGCCCAAGGTTCCGTTGATCTCGAAGCGAGCGGCGTTGCAGGCCGCGCTCGAGATCATCGACGCCGAGGGCATCGACGCGCTCAGCATCCGGCGGCTGGCCGACCGGCTGGGGGTGAACGGCGCCTCGTTGTACCACCACTTCCGCAGCAAGGACGAGATCATCGTCGGCGCCGCCAAGGTCGCCCTCGAGGAGGTCCGGGCACCCCAGGGCCACGAGGAACCCTGGGAGGTCTGGTTGCTGCGCAATGCCCGCCGCCTGCGGGCGGCGTTGCAGGCCCATCCCGACCTGATTCCGGTGATGTTGCGCCGCGAACCGCTCGGGATCGGCACCGCGCAACTGGAGGCCACCTTCGCGCACCTGGTGGAGGAAGGCGTGCCGGTCGGCGCGATCGCGCCGATGATGGAGGCGTTGGAGTCCTACGCCATCGCCAGTGTGCTGCACGAGTCCGGCGGACACCTCGCGCCCGACCCGGAGCGCCATCCGTACCTGGCCCGCGCCGCTGGGCAGCGGTCGCTGGACCCCGCGGAGATCTTCGAGTTGGTCTGCCGACAGATCGTCGAGGTGACCGTGCGGACCGCCGCCGCCCGGGCCGCCCAGAGTCCCCAGCCCGTCGCGGCGAAACGCTCAACCCCCCGGCGCGGGAAGTCTCGCGCCAGCGCCTGACGGAGGTCCGTATGCCGGCCGAACGTGTCCGTTACACCCGAACGCCGTACCTGGTGGTGACCCAGGAGTCCGCCGTCCGCAAGGACGTGTACGGCTCGGTCGAGGACTACGTGGTGCGCCAGGCGCAGTTGCTGCGCGGTTCGACCGACTCCGACACGGTCGTGATCTGCATGCACCCGATCGGCTCGCCCGCGTACCTGCCACTGTTCCCGGAACTGGCCCGTACCGGACTGCACGTGATCGGCTGCGGCACCCGTTACACCGTCGGGGACGCGGCGCTGCAGATGGAGAACGTCCTGCTGGATCTGGCGGCGTGCGTCCGGGATGCCCGGGAGCGGCTGGGGTACTCGCGCGTCGTGCTCGCCGGATGGAGCGGTGGGGGCTCCCTGATGATGGGCTATCAGGCCGAGGCCACCAAGCCCGTCATCACCGCCACCGCGGCCGGTGAGCCCACCGGGCTGGCCGAACGCAGACTCCCCGAGGCCGACGCGGTCCTGTTCCTGGCCGCGCCGCGCAGCCGGCACCGGCTGCTCACCGACTTCCTCGACGCCTCGATCACCGACGAGGTGGAGCCGGACCGCAACCGGGACCGCGAGTTCGACCTCTACGACCCGAAGAACCCGAACCAGCCGCCGTACTCGCCGGACTTCGTTGCGGCGTACCGGGAACGCCAGCGCGCCCGCAACCTACGGATCACCGACTTCGCCCAGGATCGGCTGGCCCGCCTGCGGGCGGCCGGGCGCCCCGACGACGAGCACGCCTTCGTCGTGCACGGCACGATGGCCGATCCACGCTGGCTGGACCCCACCCTCGACCCCAACGGCCGGCGCCCGCGCTGGAGCTACCTCGGCGATCCGGCCGTCGCCAACACCAGTGCGGGTGCGCTGATGCGGTTCACGACCATCCGCAGTTGGCTCTCCCAGTGGTCGTTGACGACCGCGCAGACAGACGCCGGGGATGCCGCGCCACGGGTCCAGGTCCCCGTACTGGTGCTGGCCAACGGCCGCGACGACGCCGTCCCCGTGCCCCACCCCCGCGAGGTGTTCGACGCGATTTCCCACGCCGACAAGGAATTCGTCGAGCTGCCCGAGGCGAATCACTACTTCACCGGCGCGGACCAGAGCTCCCATCTGGCGGACGCGGCCGAGCAGGTGCGCGGCTGGCTCACCCGGCACAACCTCGGCTGATCCACACAAACCAAACGTTGTTTGATATTGTGCCTCGAACGCGTGGGAGGCAACCGTGAGGCTCAGCCTGATGTCGCTCGGTGATCAGGTCACCGACCCGGTCACCGGTACCCGGCAGACCGCCGCCGAGCGCCATCGCGCGATCGTCGAGGCAGCGGTCGTGGCCGAGGAGGTCGGCTTCCACGGAGTCCACGTCGGGGAGCACCACGGGCTCGAGTACACGACCTCGGCGCCGCCTGTGGTGCTGGCGGCAATCGGTGAACGCACCCGGCGACTGATCCTGTCCACCGCGGTGACCCTGGCCGCCAACCTCGACCCGATCCGGGTCGCGGAGGACTACGCCACCGTCGACGCGCTGTCCGGCGGACGGTGCGAGGTCGTCGTCGGGCGCGGCAACTTCTTCGTGTCCACCTACACCTTGTTCGGCCAGGACGTGGCGGACTCCCACGACTTGTTCACCGACAACGTGGAGGTGCTCGTCGCCCTGTGGAACGGGAAACGGGTGAGCCGGCCGCGCACCGCCCATCGCGCCGCGATCCACGACTTCGTCCTGCAACCGGCGCCGGTGGGACCGGTGCCCACCTGGATCGGCGGCGGCGCCTCCGAGTCGAGCCTGGAGTTGGCCGCCCGGCTGGGCCTGGATCTCATGCTGCCCAGCGCATTCGGCAACCCAGCCATGTTCGTGCCGGTGGTGGAGGCCTACCGGGAGCGATTCGCCGCGCACGGACACACTCGTCAACCCCGGATCGGGGCGTGCTGGCACGTGAATGTCGCAGAGACCTCGCAGGCTGCCCGGGCGCGTTGGGAACCGCGCTACCGCGCGTACTTCGATCTGATGAAGGACATCGTCGGACGGGTCAACCCGGATCCGCCGCCGTTCATCCGCAAACCGTTCGACTTCGAATTGCTGACCACCCGCGGGCCCGCGCTGGTCGGCAGTCCGGACGAGGTGGTGGCGCGGTTGCAGGACAGTGCGCAGATGCTGCAGGCGGACACGAACCTGATCTATCTCGACATGGGCGGCCAGCCCGCCGAGGAGTTCCGGGCCATGGTCGAACTGATCGGCAGCCGGGTCATCCCGCAACTGAGCTGAGGCCGATCACCACGCGGGCCGCTGGATCACTGCATCACTGCATCACTGAGCCGCGGTGTGCTTGGCGACCGGTCCCGAACCGGCGGGTGAAAGGACGTCGCGCCCGAGCAGCTGACACGCAATCAGAGCCAGTTCGATGTCGAACCGTTCGGGTTCGATCGGCCCGCCGCGCAGTTGTGTGGCCTTGTCGATCCGGTACTTGACCGAGTGCTTGTGCATCGACAGCAACTCCGCCGTCGCGGTGTAACTCGAACCGGTGGACAGGTACACCCGCAACGTGTCGCGCAGCCTCGCGGCCTGCTCGTCGTCGCGCGCAAGGTCCCCCAACGCGGTCTGCACGAGCATCCGCGTGTGCTCCGGGTCGGCGCAGAGCCCAGCGGCCGCACGGACCCCGGGGTCGAGGTAGTCGGTCGCGACGCGCGCGTCCGGACCGGCGACGACCGCGAGGCGTTGCGCCTGCTGGGCCTGCAGATGGGTGGCGCGAAACCCCGCGCGGCCGTAGGCAGGGCCGCCCAGGGCCACCTGCACCTGTGGGTCGGTGGCGCGCGCGATCGCGCCCACCTCGGCGCTGTCCAGTCGATGCGGCTGGGAACCGAGCGCGATCCACGCCCATCCGGTCCGTCGGTCGGAGGTGCTGAACAAGACCTGGCTCCCCCGGCACAGCTTGTTCGCGATCGCCACGGCCAGCCGCTCGAGTTCGCCCGGTGCACCGGCCTCGACCACCCGGTCCGGAGTCCACAGGATCAACCCGAGGTGGTGCTGCTTGAGCGGGTAGCCGGTCGCCGACTCCGCCCCGTCGAGGTCGAGGTCCACTCCTTCGATCAGTTCGCGGATCGCGATGGCCCGCCGGGTGTTGCGGTGGACGAGCCATTGTTCGCGTTCGGACTCGTACTCGGTGATGACCCGTTCGGAGATCCAGTCGATGTAGGCGAACGTCGCTGACACGATGTGCGCCGAGGCCGCCAGGCGGATGGCCGAGCTCTCGGTCTGTCCCGCGAGTTCGGCGTACGCCACCTCGAGCAGGTGGCTCTGCCCCAGCCGGTAGGCCCGGACCAGAGCATGCACCGGCACGTCGTGCTGCGCGAGTCGTCGGGCGTACTGGAACGCCGCGGAGGGCGGCGTCACCTGCGACAGCGGGATGTCGTGGCGTAGGAGGTGGATGATGTTCTCCACGTTTCCTTCGATGCTGGATCCGAGAAGATCCTGCAGCCGCTGGTCACCGAGCTCACCGATGCCCGCGGCCAGCACCGAGCGCATGCTTGCGGTGATCTCCCCCAGCCTGGCGTTGAGCGCCGCCGCCACGGCGTGCACCACTACCCGGGTCCGCTCCTGGTCGAGCTGCGGGGCCGGCGCCGACAGCGCTTCGTCCTGCGGACCACCGCCGACGGAATTTCTCTCCACGTCAGCCCACGCTCACTGAAGCCCTGGTAGATGGGCTCCCACCCTACACAAGCCGCTCCGAACGGGGCCGGTGACAGCGACGCGACGGGCGCGGTTACAGGGACAGTTCGGCGAGTTTGTCGGCCAGTCCGCTCCGGGAGTTGACCTGCAGTTTGGTGTAGACGCTGGCCAGGTGCGTCTCGACCGTGCGGTGGCTGATGAACAACCGCGCGGCGATCTCGGCGGAGCTCAGCCGGTTCGCCCCCAGGCGCGCCACCTCCAGTTCGCGGCCGGTGATCGACCGGGCGCCGAGCGTCGCCGCCGCGACCTGCTTCCCGCTACGGCCACCGCGGCGCAGCCGGGCCAACGCAAGGTCACGACGCCACTCGGCGCCGGCTGCGGCCAACAGTTCGGCACCCGCGCCGAGGGCCACGATCGACCCCCGCGGGTCGCGGTCCGCCAGGGCCGCGCCCCGGGCCACCAGGGCGCGGGCGGTCAACACCGCGTAGCCGAGGGGGCGGAACTCCGCGACCGCCGCGTCGGCGGCCTCGGCCGCACTGCCCGGTTGTCCCATCCGCAGCGCGTGCCAGGCCTCCGACAGCCGGTGCGCGCCACGATAGAGCGCGCGGTCGGTGTCTGCTGCGACGGCGGCCATGGTGGCGACCGCCCAGTCGCCCGTGGCGGCATCCACCGGCCCGCCGACCGCGGACAGTTCGCACAGGTCGAGCAGGACGAACGCGGCCATCACGGGGGCGCCCACCCGGTGCAGTTCTGCGGCGGCTTGCTGCAGCAACCCGGCGGCCTCGGCAAGTCGGCCCTCCCGCCAGGCAAGCACGCCCTCGGCGTGCCGGGTCTGGCCGCCGGCCATGAACCAGGTTTCGGCACCGTAGATCTGACGGGCCGCGGCAATCGCCCGACGGGCTTCGGCCAACTCGCCGGTCTCGATCGCGGCCAGTGCGAGTGAGGCCAGGCACTGTCCACGCCGCCGCCCGATCCGGCCCGGGTTTTGCTTCAGGGCGTCGCGGGCGCAGGCCAGCGAGCCGGCGAGATCACCGCCCAACCAACGCACGTTGGCCTCGAGCTCGAGCGCGTTGGACTCCCGCCAGGCCGGGGTGGACCTGGCTGTCTCGAACGCCTGATACGCCTCGGCCAGCCGACCCTCGTAACCCAGCGACCAGCCCAACGCCATCGCGGACCACGTCAATCGGTAGGGCCGGTCCTGGGCCCTGGCCATCGCGACGGCGCGACGCAGCGCGGTCTCGGCGGCGGCGAAGTTGCCCTGGTAGAAGCAGGCGCTGCCATGGACCCCGACCGCCCACAGCGCCGCCTCCTCGTCGCCGGCCGACTCGGCCCGCTCCAGGACAGCCGCGGCCCCCGAGCGCAGCGCGGAGACGTCGCCGGCCAGCCCTTGCGCGTAGGCGGCTTCGAGCTCGGCCAACCGAGCCCGCGTTCCCTCCCCGGCGTCGGCGTAGAGTCGCGCCGCCTCGAGCGCCAGCGGGGCCGCCCTGCGTGGTTCCCCGCATCCCCAGGAGAGCAGGCTCGCCAGCCGCGCCTTCACCGCCGCCCGCGCCCGCTGGTCGGGACCGGACGCAAGTACGGCGTCGATCTTCTCCAGAGCGCTCACGGCGGCCCGGGCGTCGTCATCGGCGCGGTGATCGACCACCCACTCGGCGTCACCGAGCAACGCGTCGGCGACCTGTGCCCACCGCTGGTCGCCGGAGGGCACGACGTCGATCAGGCTGCCGAGGATCCGCAGCACCTCGCGGTGGGCGCCGCGCTGCTCGGCCTGGGCCAGCGCATCGAGCAGGACCTGAATAGCTTCGTCGTCGCCCGGCGTTGCCGACCGGGCGAAGTGCAGCGCGGCCTCGCCGAGGCGGCCACTGACCAACAAGGTGCGACCCACGTTCCGGTGCAGGGCGAACCGGCGGGCGCCGCCGATCTGCCGGTAGACCGTCTCGCCGATCAACGGATGGGCGATCTCGTAGACCGGGATCCGACCGGTCTCGACCTCGGCCAGCAGGCGCGAGCGGACCAGCTTGTCGATCGTCGGCGCCAATTGCTCCAGCGGCCGGTTGGCGTAGCGGACCAGTTCCCCCAGCCCCACCTGACCGCCCGCGACGGCGACCACCTCCAGCACGCCCTGCGCCTCGTCGTCGAGCTGCCCCAGGCGCACCTGAACCCGCTCGGTGAGTCCCTCGGGAAGCAGCCGGAGCCCGGCACCGACGGGTCCACCCTCGTCGTTGACCGCATGCAGCAGCCCGACGGCGTAGAGCGGAACGCCGCGTGAGCGGTCGCAGAGCCAATCCAGCATGTCCTTGCTGACCGGCCGGGCCAGCACATCCTCGGCGAGTTCGCGCAGCGCACGGGCGTCCAACGGCTCGACCTCGACGCGACGCAACGCGTCTCGTTCCTCCAGGTCGACGAGGACCCGCAGCGGGGCCGGCAGCGCGGCCAACTCCGCCGCGCGGGCCGTCGCGACCACCAGCACCCGCCGATCCGGAATCGCCTGGCTCAGATAGGCCAACGCGTCCCAGGACGAGGGATCGGCTTGGTGCAAGTCGTCGAGGAGGAGGATCAGCGGTCCCCGTTCGGCGAGGTTGGCCACCAGCCGACTGATCGCGCCGAGCAGGCGCGGCCGCGGCGGCTCACGCCGCGGCGCCAGACCGCGCGCTACGGCGACGCTGTGCACGAGGCCGGCCAGGTCGTCCAGGTGATGACCACACAGATCCGCGATCTCCTGCGGGCGCCAATCACGAAGGTGACGCTCGAGGGCCTCCGCCCACACACCGAACGCGGACGTGCCGGACAGCGGCCGCGCGTGCGCCCGCAGCACGGTCGCGCCCGAGGCACACCGGGCGACGCTCTCGTCGGCCAGCCGAGTCTTGCCGATACCGGGCTCGCCGAGCAGGAGGACACATCGGAACTGTCCGGCTGCGGAGTTGTGCCACTCCTGCTCGATGCCGGCGAGCTCCGCCGCTCGGCCGACGAACCGGTGTTTGTGTCTTCCGGCCATGTCTGTCCTCGTGAGCGAGCCGGATCTCTGCACCCGAAGGAGGGTAAGGACGGTTCGGGCGACGGTCACCGTGCGCGCCGCACGAAGGTTCCGCGCCGCACTGTTCCTCGCGGGCACCGGAGCCGTAGTGCCCGGCAGACACAACGCGCGACCCCGGCTTCGGTCCCGGCGACCGTTTCGCCCGTGCGCCCCGCTTCTTACCCTGGCGCGGCGGCCGTCGCCACGTGCCGCAGGTTCGGCGCGTACTCAACCGATCGCGGGAGACTGCCATGGGGTTCACGAAGGGCGACTTCCCGCCCGTGGACGTCGAGACCTTTCTCGACAAGCCGCTGATGGAGCGCACGAAGACGTTGGCCCTGCACTGGGTCGAGTACGGCTTCGGCTCGCCACGCATGATCCACATGACCTACATCGTCAAACTGCTGGTGCTCTACGTGTGCGTCGGCGTCAGCCTCGCCACGTGGACCTCGCATCTCGGCCCGGCCTGGGACGTGGGCGGCTGGTGGGACCAGCCGATCGTCTACCAGAAGGCGATCATGTGGACGATGCTGCTGGAGGCCGTCGGGGTGGCCGGGTCCTGGGGGCCGCTGGCCGGCAAGTTCAAGCCGATGACCGGCGGCATCCTGTTCTGGGCCCGGCCGGGCACCATCCGGCTGCGCCCGTGGCGGCGCGTGCCGCTGACCAACGGTGACACCCGGACCATCGTCGACGTCGCGCTCTACCTCGGTTTCCTGGCCACCTTGCTCACCGCGATCGTCATCCCCGGCCACGACAGCGGCTCGCTGCTCAAGGTGCTGCCGCAGAACAGCTCGGGGCTGGTCCGCCCGGCGTTGCTCATCGCGCCGATGGTGCTGCTGGTGCTGGTCGGCCTGCGCGACAAGACGATCTTCCTGGCGGCGCGCAGTGAGCAGTACCTGCCCGCCCTGTTCTTCTTCACGGTGCTCGACTTCACCAACATGATCGTCGCGCTCAAGTTGCTCATCGTGGTGGTCTGGATGGGCGCCGGGATCTCGAAGTTCGGTCACCACTTCACCCAGGTCGTCGCGCCGATGGTGTCGAACAGTCCGTGCATGCCGTCCAAGACGATCAAGCGGCTGCACTACCGGAATTTCCCCGAGGACATCCGTCCGTCGAAGATCGCCGGCACCCTGGCCCACGGCGGCGGCACCTTCATCGAGATCTGCATGCCGTTGCTGCTGCTGTTCTCGACCAACCGGGACCTGACCCTGACCGTCGTCACCGTCATGGTGATCTTCCACGTCTTCATCATCACCACGTTCCCGCTGGCGGTGCCGCTGGAGTGGAACGTGCTGTTCGCCTACGCCGCGATCTTCTTGTTCGCGGGCTTCCCGGCGCAGGACGGCTACGGGGTCGGCGACATGTCCTCGGCGGGACTGACCGTAGCGATCGTGGCCGGCCTGTTGTTCTTCCCGATCCTCGGGAACCTGCGCCCGGACCTGGTCTCCTTCCTGCCCTCGATGCGCCAGTACGCGGGCAACTGGGCATCCGCGACGTGGGCGTTCGCGCCCGGCGCGGAGGCCAAGCTCAACGACGGGCTCATCCGCCCCACCGTGAATCAGGTCGATCAGCTGCAGGCCATGGGCTATCCCGCTGCGATTGCGGAGATCACCATGCAGCAGACCATCGGCTGGCGGACCATGCACAGCCAGGGCCGCGGCTTGTTCTCGCTGCTGCTGCGCCACGTGCCGGACATCGACCGCTGGACGGTGCGCGAGGCCGAGTTCGCCTGCAACTCGATCATCGGCTTCAATTTCGGTGATGGACACTTCCACAACGAGGACCTGATCAACGCCCTGCAGAAGCGGTGTAATTGGGCCCCCGGCGAGTTCATCATCGCGTGGGTCGAGTCCCAGGCGATTCATCGGCCCTACCAGGAGTACAAGGTGATCGACGCGGCTCTCGGCGTCATCGAACGCGGCCGGTGGCGCGTCGCCGACGCCGTCGAGGTGCAGCCCTGGTTGCCCGATGGGCCGATCCCGATGGACATCATCTGGAGCCGGGCCGAGGACCCGACGCCGGTTCCTGACGCACCGACCAGCAAACCGGTCGAGGCGCCTGCGTGAGCACAGCGATCGTCGTCGGCGGCGGGCCCAACGGGCTCGTCGCCGCCGCTGTGTTGGCCCGTGCGGGGGTCGCGGTCACCGTCCTCGAGGCGGCCGACGAGGTCGGCGGCGGGACGCGTACGGTCGAGGCGATCGTGCCCGGCCTGCGGCATGACGAGTGCTCCGCGGTCCACCCGATGGCCGTGGGCTCGGCGGCGCTGCGCTCCCTGGAACTCGAGCGGCACGGCCTGTCCTGGCGACTGCCGGAGATCGACTGTGTGCACCCGTTGGACGATGGAACGGCCGCCGCGCTGCATCGCTCGGTGGCCACCACCGCCGCTGGTCTGGGGCGCGACGGCGGTCGGTGGCGGGCGCTGTTCCGGCGGACGTCCGCCGGCTACGACGACCTGGCCGAGGACATCCTCGGGCCGATGACCCGGCTGCCGCACCATCCGTTGCGGCTGGCCAGGTTCGGACCGCCCACCCTGTTACCCGCCACGATGCTGGCCCGCGGGTTCAGCACCGAGGCCGCGCGGGCCCTGTGGGGTGGGGTGGCCGCGCATGCCTACCGCCCCTTGAACCGCCCGCTCACCTCGGCCATCGGGCTCGGCATTCTGACGGCCGGTCACCGGCATGGCTGGGCGGTGGCAGCCGGTGGGTCGCGTTCGATCCGGGACGCGCTGGCGGCGGTGCTCGAGCAACACGGGGCGAAGATCGAGACGGGTTGCGAGGTCACCTCGGTCGGCGATCTGCCGGCGGCGGACCTGGTTCTGTTCGACCTCGCGCCTGCCGCGGTGGCGCAGATCCTCGGCGACCGAATGCCCGCCGGCGTCGCCCGCGCGTACCGGCGGTTCCGCCGCGGTCCGGGCGCGTTCAAGGTCGACTTCGCCGTCGAGGGTGGCGTGCCGTGGACCGCGCAGGCCGCGCGTCGCGCTGGGACGGTCCACCTCGGCGGGGACTTCGCCGAGATCGCCCGCGGCGAGCGCGACATTCATGCCGGGCGAATGCCGGAGCGCCCCTTCGTGCTGGTCGGCCAGCAGTACCTCGCCGACCCGAGCCGGTCCGTGGGCGACGTCCACCCGGTGTGGAGTTACGCGCACGTCCCGCACGGCTACCCGGGCGACGCCACCGAGGCGGTCATCGCGCAGTTCGAACGCTTCGCCCCGGGATTCCGGGATCGGGTGGTGGGCACCGCGGTGCGCACCCCGACCGAGATGGCCGTCCACAACCGCAACTTCGTCGGCGGCGACATCCTCACCGGCGCGAAAAGCGCCGGCCAGCTGCTGTTCGGGCCGCGCCCCGGCCTGCACCCCTACGACGTGGGCGTCCCCGGCATGTACCTCTGCTCGGCCGCCACGCCCCCCGGGCCCGGCGCCCACGGGATGTGCGGCTGGCACGCCGCGCACCGGGCGCTGGAGCACCTGGGCCAACCGGGTTGAGGCCGGTCACCACGCGAACCGGATGCCCCGGTCGACGCCGGCAGCCGGCCCCCAGCAGTCGTGTCGCGATCCGGGCCTCGATTGCCCGAGCGCGAACGCCGACCACCGATTCGCGAGCGCGAACCACGACCCCGCGGTGCGGTGGAGATTCAGGTCGTGGCCTGAGTCGAGAACCTGCGCCAGCACAAGGCAAGCACGTGTCGAACCGCTGAAGTACTTGGCCTCGTCCGCGCGGATCGCCCCGAGGTCGGCGCAGCGGCTCGGTTGCCCCGAACCGCACAACAGGTTGTCGTACTGGCCGACGACGGTGAGGACCGGCACATCGATCTTCGGCGTTACCCCGTACCAGAAGGTTCCGGCGACACCTGCGCACAGAGCTGCCGCCGCGGAGCAGACCGGATCGCGCGCCGGGCCGATCGTGCCGGGAAATTCCTGGCCGAACACGTCCGCGGCCTCGAACGAGGTGGCGGTTTCCTTCAGCCGCTCGTCCGCCTCGATGACGCGCGGATCCGCGGTCGAGAGGTGGTAGAACGACTGGGCTCGGGTCCCCGGCATCGTGGTCAGGTAGCCGGGGTCGGTGATCCTTCCGGCGAAGCGAGGATCCAAGGCAGCTGGATACAAGGTCGCGCCGAACCGGGCCACCGCCGGACCGTCGAACGTGTGCAGGATCCCCGAGGAGATCACCGCATCGACGTCCCGGTACTCGGCGGCCTCGTACCAGACCATCAACGAACCCATGGAATGCCCGACCAGGACGACGTGGTCGTAGGTGATTCCGTCGACGGCGCCGGACCGCAACTGGGCAATGACCTGATGGATGGTCTCGGCGTTGGACGGGATCGTCACCTGGGGGCTAGGCGGCCGGCTGCTCTCGCCGATACCGATGCGGTCGAAGTTCAAGGTCGCGAAACCCGCGGCGTTGGCCGCACGCACATAGGAGTAGTTCTCGGGCTGGTAGGGGAAATCCCAGTACGACCGACCGTAGGCGGTGCCGGCCACAAGCACCTGGACGGCACGCTGCAGCGCCGGGACGGCGCGCGTCGCCGAGCACAGTTCGCCGGACAACCCCGCCCGGGTGCCGACGCTCAGCTGGACAGGGACTCGAACCGCGCGACAGTTGGCGACCGCACCGGAGTCGCTGCGAGCGGCAACCGCCGGCGGCGCCACCGCGGCAACGGCGAGTGCGACCACCAGACCCAGTACTCGGCGGAACCTCACCGGCGAAGCCATCCAGAAACCTATCAACGTATGGTTTTGCTGGAGCCTAAGCCTGCCAACCCGGCCGGACAAGCCCCGCCGGCCGCAACGAAACGGCTCGTGTCCTCGCACCCGATGCGGTGGAGGACACGAGCCGAGCGACAAACCTGCGGGTCGGCCTCGTACGAGGCACCGATTCAGCGGTGGTGACGCCGCTTGTGGCGGCGCAGCCACCGGCGGTAGGCGGCGACCTCTTCCTCATACTTCTTCCGACTCTCGCCGTGCCTGCGGACCGGGAAGTGATTGAACATCGCCAGGCTCCTGGTGTTCTCGGGGGGTCGATGCGGCCCACCTTGTTCGGGTGGGCCGCGTTAGGTGAAGAACATAGGAATCGGTTCTGTGCGCCCGATTTACGCGCGATTCGGATTCCCCAGGAACCTCCCGGGGATGGGCCGGTAATCGGATACTCGACTTTTGGGTACTAGACTAATATTCGGAAGACCCAGGCCCCAGCCCCGAGGGGAAGTCATGTCCGCACACAGCCCGTACACGCCGGATCTGCTTGCAGACAAGCGAATTCTCGTCACCGGTGGAGGCACCGGTCTGGGCCGTGGAGTCGCCGAGCGACTGGTGGAGCACGGCGCCCAGGTCCACCTGTGGGGTCGCCGCCCGGAGGTACTGGCGCAGGCCGCCGAGGCGATCGGTCAGGGCCGGCCCGGGGACTCCGTGCACTTCCAGACCGTCGACGTCCGCGACGGTGCCCCCGTCGACGCGGCCATGGAGCAGTTGTGGCAGGACCACGGACCGCTGACCGGCGTGGTGAACAATGCCGCGGCCAACTTCATCGCACCGACCGAAACCCTGTCCCCCAACGCATTCGACGCGGTCTCCTCGACAGTCATGAAGGGCTCCTTCCACACCACACTTGCCGCGGGGCGTCGGTGGATCGCCGAAGGCCTTCCCGGGTCGGTGCTCTCGACCTTGACGACCTGGGTGTGGACCGGATCTGCCTTCGTCGTGCCGTCGGCCATGGGAAAGGCCGCAGTGCACGCGATGACGATGTCGTTGGGCGTGGAATGGGCCCGGTACGGGATTCGCGTGAACGCCGTCGCTCCCGGGCCGATCCCGACCGACTACGCCTGGGAGATGCTCAACCCCACGGACTCCAGTTCGGTGGGCGCCACCCAGTGCGACCAGATCCCGATGCAGCGAATGGGGACGGTCGAGGAACTGGCGAACCTGATGATGTTCCTGCTCTCCGACGCCTGTCCTTACCTGACCGGGCAAACCATCGCGATGGACGGCGGGCAGATGCTCGCCGGTCCGAACACTTTCGCCGGGCTCTCGACGCTGAGCACGGACGACTGGGCCGAGATCCGCGAGACCAGCAAGCGCGCTTCGGCTGCCGGCAAGGCACAACGCGGCTGATCCTCGATCTCGGTCCCGAACGCCAGGACGGCCGCCCCCGGTGGGCGGCCGTCCTGTTTTGTTGTTCCGGCAACTGCCCGCAAAGGCGTGCGAGCAGCTACCGGACCTCGGCCCCTGCGGTGGATCCCGACTCCGCGGACGGACCGACTACTTCCAGGTGTATCGCGCTTCGCGCTCAAACGTGTTCAGGCGCCTCGGGAGCGGACGCCGCTCCTGCCGGAGCGGCATCCGTTCCGCTCGGCTTACTTCCAGGTATAGATAACGAACTGCGACGAGTCCGGCGCGAAGCCGTTCGGCGAACCGTCCGGGTTCGAGGTGGTGTTCTCGCTCGTGTACTTGTACATGAACTCCCGGCCCTGACCCATGTCGTGGGACCAGTTGCCGCCGCGTTCGGCCGGGGTGTAGGAGAACCGCTGATCCATGGCGGCCTCGGAACGGTAGACATCGCCGTTCCCGAGTTCGGCGATCAGTCGGTCGCGCGTGAGGTTCGGCCCCACGGCCCGGGCGGCCTGAGCCATGATCTGCGCGCCGACGTAGGTCGACTGCACGATGTGGTGATTCACGCCGGTGTTGCCTCGGGCGTACTTGTTCATCGTCGCCGTGAACTCCGGGCCCCACAGCTTGTACGTGGTGTTGGTCCAGTAACGACCGACCGGCCATTGGCCGAAGATCTGGCCGAGAACCTCGGCGGCCAGGTGGTTGCCGGAGATGCCTTTCGGCGGGTAGTAGCCCTGCTGGGCGGCCTCGACGATGAACTTCGCCATCGTGGCCGGGTTGATCACGTAGTGGATGATGTGCTCCGGGTTCGCGGCCCGGAACGCCAGCACGTACGCGCTCATCGAGGTTTCCGAGATCGAGACGTCGGCTCGCTTGACCATCTTGGCGCCCGAGGCGTCCATGACCCGCTGGACCTCGTTGCAGGCCAGCTGCATCTCCGGGCTGGTGAGGCAGATCAGGCCGTAGGTCTTGGGCTTGATGACGTTCACTGCCCAGTGAGCACCGGCCATCGCCTCGTGGATCATCGACATGTGGGTGGGGAACATGAACGGGTCCTGCCACTCGGTCTGCGAGTAGGCCCACTGACCGATCGACGGCATGTGGTACTGAGCCAGGTCGTCGTGGGAGGACGCCGCGCCCCATGAGGTGATGTTCAACAATCCGAAGACCTTGTCGACGGTCGCGAGCTTCTTGATGCAGGCCTTCGTCCGCGAGACCTCACCGGGCCCGTCGTCGCAGTCGGTCAGGGACAACCGCCGGCCGAGGATGCCGCCGCGGTCGTTCTCGGACTCGAACTCGGCACGGATGCCGCGCACGATCGGTTCGATCAGGACATTGCCCAATGCCATGCCGTGCATGGACACCGTGCCCATGTGGATCCCGTCCTTGGTGACGCCGACGTCCGTGGCGCCACCCTTGGAGTCTGCAATCTTCTGGTTGGCGGCCACGGCCCCGCCGGTGTCCAGGGCGTGCAGGGTGTTGCCGTTCTCGCCGGCCACGGTCCCGCCGGTCGCTGATCCGTGAGCTTCAGCAGGCTTCGCAGCCGCCTTTTCCGCTGCCGGGGCTGCGGCGCTCTGGGCCTGCGCATGTGCCTTCAGCGCCGCCGGCGCGGCGACCGCTGCTGTCTTGACCACAGCCGCGGGCTTTGCGGCGACTGCCCCTGCCGCAGGCGCAGGCGCCGAGTCGGCCGTGTTCGTCGCCACCGAGGCCGATGCCGCCGCCGGGGCTGCGGCCGCTGCCGGGGCCGGGACCGCGGGTTGCTGGGCCACTGCTGTGCTGCTGGATCCGCCACTTCCGCATGCCGCGAGCACCAGCGCCAGGCTCGCCGCAACGGGTACTGCCGTCACGAGCTTTCTGTCCTTGATTCCGCGCATCTAGCGCCCTCCTGGGGTAACCGGCGCGACCGAGCGGCACGGGACGTCCGCTCGCTCTGGCCGTGCGATGACCGCCAGGGCTCGGGGTACCCCCGGGTTGCCACTTTGCTGGGGCCTGGGAGCGTCCGACGGCTTGTGCAGGACGATATGTCCCCAGTCACAAAGAAGTCTAGTACTAGAGGATCTCTTTTTTGTGTGAGCGCGGTCGCGATTGGCTGAACCCTCCTGGTCCCGCGCAGTGGTCGATCGAATACCTGATGCGGGGGGCGAGCTGCGCTCGATCAGGCCCCGACAAGACGTCTAGAATTAGACGACTTCGGAACGAGAAGGGCGCAGCGATCTGGACTCAGGAGTCGCCGAGGCGCTCGCGGACCTGACGCAGGATCTCGGTGAGGGTGATGGCCAAGGACTCGGTCACGCCGTCCAGTCCGTAACCGACGTCGGCCAGGCCACGGTTGGCGTCCTCGAGGGCCTGTGTCCCCTTCTTGGTCAGGGTCGCCATGATGGTCCGCCGGTCGCTCGGGTCCGGGCCACGGGTGACCAGACCGCGCTTCTCCAACTGGTCGATCGCCAGGGTGATGGTGGTGGGGTGGACCATGAGGTGCTTGCTGATCTGCCCGAGGCGCAGACTGCTCTGGCGGCTCACGTAGAGCGTGGACAGGATCAGGTAGGCGGTGCGGCTGATGTCGTAGTCCTTGAGGGCACGATCCAGTCCGGCGCAGACGGTCTGATGGGTGCGCAGGATCGCCGCCATGGCGGCGAACCGCTCGGCGTCAGGTTGCCGACCCTGTTGCCACCGACGCCTCGACCACTCGATCGGGTCGACGTCGGATTCCATGTGCACCATCCCGAGTTCAGCCTGTCGTTGAGGATCGAATTCAGATGTTGACCGACGGCAGCCTGCCGCAGGGCACGGAGCTAGTTTCTCATTGGTCCCCCAGGGACTGCCGCACCTGTCGAATCACCTCCGTCAGCGTGATGGCCAGGCGGTCGCTGACCCCGGACAGCCCGTAGTGACCGTCGGCCAGCGCATTGGTCACCGAATCCATCACCGCCGTGCCCCGACCGGTCAGGCTGGTCTGAACCGTACGGCGATCCTCGGGGCAGGTCCGGCGGTCCAGCAGGTCCCGAGTGGCCAACTGGTCGACCGCGACACTGATCGTGGTGGGATGCAGCAGCAGGCTGCGCCCGAGGCTCGTGATCGTCATCGTGCGGTGCTGGCTGATCCGCAGGGTCGCCATGATCAGGTAGCCGGTGCGCGAGAGTTCGTGTGCACGCAACGCACGGTCCAGGGCTCCGACCACGACCACGTGCAGCCGCAGGATCGCTGTCATGGCAGCGAAATGCTCCGCCTCCGGCTGTCCGGCCTCGGTCCACCGGTCCTTGGACCAGGTGACACTGTCGACGTCCACGGCCGGTCAGGCGACTTCCCCGTGGCCACCGGGAACGCCGGCGGACCCGGCCGGATCCGCACTCGTCCCGGCGGGGGCTACCAACGCGCCGTTCTCCTCGAGCACGGCGATCGCGTCCGGCTCGGCGTCGAGCCAGTCCCGCAGGACCTCGTGGTTGTGCTCACCGACGAACGCGGCACCGCCCCGGGGTTCGCAGGCTCCGCCGGAGAACCGGTAGGGCATGCGCATGATCGGACGGGTTCCGCCGGCCCGGTCGTCGACGGCGGCGAACACCTCCCGGGCGATCGCGGTGGGCGACTGCATGACGGTGGCCGGGGTGCGCACCTCCGCCCAGGCCACGCCGGCCTCCTCGAGGGCACCGATGAGTTCTGACCGGTCGGGGAAGGACTTGACCCAGTCGCGCACGACCCGGGCGCGACTGGCGATCCGCGCCGCGGTGGGCGCGTCCGGCTCCGGGTCGGTGAGCCCCCAACGGCGCGAGAGCCGGTGCCACAGGTATTTCGGGTCGGCCGAGACCAGCAGCGGACCGCCGACGGCGGCGAAGACGATTCCGGTCGCGGGCCAGACCGGATAGGTCCCCTCGAGGCTGTAGTGGGTGTAGTCGTCGGTCGCCAGCATCGACTCGAACATCGACAGGTCCAGGTACTGGCCCTGCCCGGTGGTGTCCCGAAGTCGCAGGGCCGCCAGGACCGCGATCATGCCGTGCAAGGAGGTCACCGAGTCGGCCAACGCCATCACCACGTCGGTCGGTTCGCTGTTGTTCACCTCGGCCTGACGTCCGAGCAGACCGGTCTCCGCGTGGAGCACGGGCGCGTAGGCCTGACGTCCGGCTTCCGGTCCCCACTGGCCGAACCCGGAGACCGACAGCATGATCAGGCGCGGGTTCGCCGCCGACAACGCCTCCCATCCGACCCCGAGGCGATCCACCGTCCCGGGCCGGAAGTTCTCGATCACGATGTCGGCGTGCGCCGCCAACTCGATGACCAACGCCGCACCGGTCGGGGCAGACAGGTCGATCGAGATGTTTCGCTTGCCGGCGTTCTGATGCACGTACAGGCCGGTGTGTCCGGACCGGACCGGACCGAAGACCTGCGTGATGTCGGTGCCCGGGACCTCGACCTTGACCACCTCGGCCCCGAGGTCGGCAAGCATCCGGCCCACGTAGGGTCCCGAGATGGCCCTGGACAGGTCCAGGACCCGCAACCCGTCGAGGGGGAACTGCTTGGTCGTCACGACGAACCTCCGGTCTTGCGCACGGGGACGGCCTCAGTACGAGCGGGGCAGGCCCAGCACGTGCTCTGCCAAGTAGTTCAGCACCATCTCCTGCGGCACCGGTGCCAGCCGTTGCAGGCGCGCTTCCCGGAAGTAACGTTCCACGTGGTACTCGCTGGCGTAGCCGAATCCTCCGTGGGTCTGCACGGCGGCGTCGGCGGCCTGGAAAGCCGCGTCCGCGGCGAGGTACTTGGCGATGTTGGCCTGCTCGCCCGCAGGCATTCGACGGTCCAACCGCCAGGCCGCCTCCCGGATCGCCAGTTCCGCGGCGCGCAGGCGCGCGTGGGCGTCCGCGAGCGGGAACGAGATGCCTTGGTTCTGGCCGATGGGGCGGCCGAACACGACTCGCTCGTTGGCGTAGACGACCGCACGGCGCAGCGCCGCCCGACCCGTGCCCAACGCCTCCGCGGCCACCAGCACCCGCTCAGCGTTCAGACCGTCGAGCAGGTAACGGAAACCCTGGCCCTCCTCGCCGACCCGGTCGGCCTCCTCGACCCGCAATCCGTCGTAGACGACCTCGCAGGACGCGACCGCGTTGCGCCCCATTTTCGGGATCGCGGTGATGTGCACCGCCGGGTCGCGCAGCGAGGCCACGAACAGGGTCATGCCGTCGATCGACTTGGCGCACTGGGCCTTGGGGGTGGTGCGGGTCAGCAGCAGGACGCGGTCGGACTCCAACGCCTTGGACGTCCACACCTTCCGGCCGTGGACGAGGTAGCAGCCGTCGGCCGCTCGGGTCGCTCGGGTGGTGATCGAGGTGGTGTCCAGACCCGCATCCGGTTCGGTCACCCCGAAGGCGATGTGGGTGTCGCCGACCGCGACGCCCGGCAGGTGTCGTTGCTTGAGTTCCTCGCTGCCGTGCAGGACCACCGGGTGCATCCCGAAGATCGACAGGTGGATCGCGCTGGCGCCGTTCATGCAGGCGCCGGAGGCGGCCACCTCCTCCAGCACGATCGAGGCCTCCGCGATGCCCTGACCGCCGCCGCCGTAGGCCTCGGGGATCGCGATGCCGATCCAGCCACCCTTGGCCATCGCCGCGTAGAAGTCCCAGGGGAACTCGTGCCCGAGTTCGCAGCGCATCCAGTAGTCGTCGTCGAACTGACTGCAGACCTCGCGCACTGCCGTACGGATGGCGCGATGGTCTTCGTTCTCGGTGAAGTCCACCGGGCGCCTCCTCGAAAATTACTCTGACACTAGACGTTCTGCGCGGCGATCTGCGCCCGTATCCCTGTGTATAGAAGCGATGTTACCGAGAAAGTCGTGTACTAGACAGATGAACACTGGACTTTCTCGGTCGGCCCACTCTACGGTGTCGCAACAGAGCCGGCGGCGCCCCGGAGGCATGCATGAGCACGGAAATGATTTCGAAGTACGAGACGATGTCGACGCTCAAGTGGTGGTCTCAGCCCCGCCAGGTGCACTGGGACCACTGGAAGTGGTTGCGCGAGAACGACCCGGTCAGCTGGCACGGCCCGCCGGAGGCGTTGGACCCGGAGTTGGACAACTCGCAGGGCTACTGGTCGCTGGTGCGCCACGCCGACATCCGTCACGTGTCCCGCAATCCGGAGCTGTTCTCCTCGGCCGAGGGTGTCTTCGTCGACGACTTCCCGCAGCTGGAGTCGATGCTCTCGTTCATCGTCACCGACGCGCCGCGCCACCCGCAGATGCGCAACATCGTCTCGGTCGCCTTCACGCCGCGGAACATGAAGAAGATGGAGGACGAGATCGATCGTCTGGTCATCGAGGTCGTCGACGAGATCGTCGGGCTCGGCCAGGGAGATCTCTCTCAACTGCTCACCAAGGAGGTGCCGGGGCGGGCGTTCGCCGCGAACTTCGGTGTCACCGACCCTGCGCTGCGCAAGCAGATCATGGATCTCGCCGAGCAGTTGGGGGCCTGGAACGACCCGGAGTACGCGCACATCGGCTCACCCCTGATCGTCTTCGCCGACGCCTCCTACCGACTGGGCGAGATCGCGATCGCGCTGGCCAAGGAACGTCGCGACAACCCCACCGACGACCTGATGAGTTGGGTCTCGCAGGCCTCCTACGAGGGTCAGAAGATGACCGTGGAGGAGGTCGGGGTCTTCTTCGCCCTGCTCGCCGGCGCCTCCAACGACACCACCAGGCACGCCATGGGCCATGTGCTCGCGCTGTTCCAGCAGCACCCCGACCAGTTGGCCTGGCTGTTCGAGGACTTCGACGGGCGCATCGACGGCGCCATCAACGAACTGCTCCGGTACGAGACGCCGATCATGCACTTCCGGCGGACCGCGACCCGCGACACCGAGATCAACGGCACGCCTGTCCAGAAGGGCGACAAGGTCGTCCTGTGGTACGTCGCGGGCAACCGCGACCCTGCGGTCTTCCCGGAGCCGGAGAGCTTCGACATCCGTAATCCGGCCAGCGAGCAGATGTCCTTCGGCGGCGGCGGTCCGCACTACTGCATCGGCCACCTGCTCGGCCGTCGACTGCTGCGCACGCAGATCCAGCAGGTCTACACGCGGATGCACGATCTGCAGGTCGGCGAGCGCCACATCCTGCTGTCGAACTTCATGAACGGCGTGATGCGGCTGCCGGCGACGTGGACGCCTGCCTGAGCGCTCGACAGCCGTTTGCTTTCTCCGGTCAACCGGCGGCGTAGAGCGAGTCGATCTGGAGGGCGTACTTCTTCTCGATCGGCTTGCGCCGCAGCTTGTTCGTCGGCGTGAGCTCCTCCCCACCCGGCTGCCATTCCACCGGCAGCAGGGCGAAGGACTTGACCTGCTCGACGCGAGCCAGTCGCGCGTTGGCCCGTTCGACACCGGCCGCGACCTCGGCGTTGACCCGCGGGTCGGCCGCGATCTCGCTCACCGCGGCGCCGGCCATGCCGTTGCGGGCCCCCCAAGCAGCGGCCGCGTCCGGGTCCAGGGTCAGCAGGGCGACGTTGTACAGCCGGGCATCGCCGATGCAGATTGCCTGACCGATCAGCGGTGTCCCCTGCTTGAGCTCACCCTCGATCTTGGCCGGCGACATGTTCTTGCCCGCCGAGTTGATGATCAGTTCCTTCTTGCGGTCGACGATGCGCAGATAGCCGTCGGCGTCGAGCTCGCCGACGTCGCCCGTGCGGATCCAACCGTCGGTGACGGCCTCGGCGGTCAGGTCGGGACGGTCCTTGTAACCAAGCATCACCGTAGGGCCGGAGATCAGGATCTCGCCGTCCCCGTCGAGCCGCAGACCCACTCCGGGCATCGGCGGACCCACGGTGCCGAGCTTGACCTTCTCCGGCGGGTTCAGGGTGACCAGCAGGATCTCCGACATCCCCCACAGTTCCTGGATCGGGACACCGATCGCGTGGAAGAACTCGAGCACCGCGTACGGCGTCGGAGCCGCACCGACCGAGGGCCATTCCAGGCGGTCGAGCCCGAACCGCGCTCGCAGCGGCGCCAGCTCGGTGGTGTCCGCCGCGCGCCATTCGGCGAGCAACTCCTCGCTCACCGACTCCCCGGCCTGCTCCGCGCGCACCCGTCGCAGCCCGGTATCCACGGCCCACTCCATCGCCTTGCGACGCACCGGATCCGGTTCGTCGGCGATCAGGCCGCTGATCGCGGCGGTGAGCTTCTCGTAGATCCGTGGCACGCCGAACAACCGGGTCGGTCGCGCCTCCGCGAGTGCGGCGCCGATCTTCTTGGGGTCGGCCACCGTGGTTATCGAGTACCCGAAGCACATCGCGGAGTAGTGCGAGATGAACCGTTCGGCGATGTGGGCCATCGGCAGGAACGAAACGACTCGACCCTGTGGGCTCACCGGGCTCACCGCGTGCAGGTTCCGGCACCCGGCGAGGATCGAGGCGTGCGAGTGGGTGACGCCCTTCGGGGACCCGGTCGTGCCGGAGGTGTAGATCAGGGTGACCGGGTCGTGCGGTTGTACGGCCCGCCAGGCGGCCTCGAAGTCGAATCCGGCCGGTGCCGGGGTCGACTCGAGATCGTGCAGGCTGCGGGCGCCGGCCGCCGTGCCCTCGACCATGACAACTGCGGGCGGGTCGTCCAGCGGGGCGACGGCCTGCAGGACCCGCTCGGCGAAGGCAGGCTCGGTCGCGATCATTCGGGCGCCGGACTTCTCGATCAACCAGGAGACGTCCTCGACCGGGCAGGTGGCATAGATCGAGAACGGCGCGCAGCCAAGGTGCATCGCGGCGGCGTCGACGAGACAGGTCTCGGGCCGGTTGGTCAGCATGAGCGCCACTACGTCACCGCGACGGATCCCCGCCGCGGCCATGCCACCGGCGATCCGTTCGGCTCGTCGGGCGTACTCGCCCCAAGTGATTCCGGCGTCGTCGCCGGAGCGCCGCAGCGCCGTCGCATCGACGTTCTCGGCGGCGGTGCGCTGGAATGCGGCGCACACGGTCGGCTCGTCCAGGGACTTCCACGTTCCTGCGCGCACCGGGACCTCCACAGCGCTCCAGCACCTAGTGGTGAGATCGTAGACCCGAATAGCTCGGTACACCAACTATTGTGCTCTAGACTAATTGAGTCCTCAGCGAGCAGCGGACCAGAACGCGAGGATCACTACGGCCGCCGCGGCCGCCCAGAGCTCGAAGAACAGGCGCACCGGCCGGGGAGCGCCGCGCAGTTCCATGAAGTCGAGCAGGACGTAGCGTACCTTCAGGGCCGCGATCACGAAGATGCCGACGACCGCCACGTCCGGGCTGACCACGTCCTCGGACAGCACCCACGTCGACACGCAGGTCGCCGCGATCAGCATCGCCCAGACCTTGGTCACCCGCTCGCGCAGCATCAGATTCGCCTACCTCTGCAGGTACAGGAGCGGGAACAGGACGATCCACAGCAGGTCCACGAGGTGCCAGAACAGGGCGACGCACTCGAGCACGAGGTACCGCTCGCTCGTGTACGACCCGATCCTGGCCCGCTTCCAGACGTAGCCCAACGCGCAGATCCCGGCCAGCACGTGAACCAGGTGCACACCGGTGAGCAGGAAGTACCACGAGTAGAAGGTGTTGGTGGCCGGCGTCGTGCCTGAGGCCAGCTTTTCGATGTACTCAACTGTTTTGGATGCGACGAACAGCGTGCCCGTGCACGCGGCCGCAAACAGGAACTGCGGGAGCCGGTCGGTCCGATCCCGACGAACTGCCTGGATCGCCAGTGCCACGAGCCAGGAGCTGGTCAGCAGGATCAGCGTGTCCGCGCCACCGAGGTCCTTGTTCAGCGTCCGTCGGGAGACCTCGAACAGTGCCGGAGCCGCGCGACGCTCGTTCTGGAAGCTCGCGAACAGCAGCAGGAAGACCACCGCGTCGAGACCGATCACGACCCAGATGCCGTCCACGCCGGGCAAGCGCCGGTTGGTCATTGACCGAATACCTTCTAATGTTCAATAGTTGAGTTCTGTAGCTTAACTCTGCTCCGAGGACGGCGTCGATGCAGGATTCCGGCAGACTCGGCACCCAGAAGTTCGCCCTGTGGTGCAACATCGTCTTCTTCGCGCTGACCACGATCGGGTGGCTGGGGATCTCGCACTTCATCCTCCCGGCCCACGGCGACCTGGGCGCCGAGCGCACCAAGGTGTGGTTCACCCACACCCACCACTGGGGCGTGCTGGTCGGATGCACGATCTTCTACATCGCGGCGGGCCTGCTGACACCTGGTTCGATCCAGTTCGGGATCATGCTGGCGAAGATCGAGGGCCGCTGGCCGATCATGTCGCTGACCACGGCGGTGTGCGGCGTCTTCATCTCGCTGATCATCTTCCTGAACTGCTGCGCGTGGATGGTGGCTGCCTACCGCAGCGAGAGCGGCGCGGACGTCATCCAGTCCTGGTACGACTGGGCCTGGTTCGCCTTCCTGCTCGGCTGGATCTATCTCGCGATCGAGATGGTGGCCAGCGGCGTCGTGGAGCTCATGGACAAGCGACCTGAGCCGACGATTCCGCGCTGGGTCACCTGGTTCACCTTCGGTGGCGCGGCGACGCTGTTCACCGCCGCGGGGCCGGCGTTCACCAAGAGCGGGCCCTTCGCCTATCACGGCCTGCTCGCGTTCTACCTCCCCGTGGTCATCTGGGGCGCCTACCTGTTGCTGACCACCTGGTTCATGTTGAAAGAACTCGAACGGGAGCACGCAGCCAAGCCCGCTGTGTCCGAAACAGCTCCGTTGGCCGTGCCGGCGCCGGTCAGCTGAGGCGTTCCGGGGTTTCGGTGATACCGGACACGTAGGCGGCCGGCCAACCCATCTCGATGTGTGCGGTGGCTGGTCGGCCGTCCAGGGCGCCGCTCATACCGACCTCGTGCAGGACCAGGTGCTGCACCGGCATCGCCCAGCCCGCGGCGTACTTGGCCTCCATCGTGACCTCGCCGCCGGATTCGCCCTGGAATCTGGCGGTGACCTGACGGTGCATCATCTTCTCGTCCAAGTCGACCTGCACGTCCGCGTGCACGATCCGACTCAGTGCCCCGGCGCGGTTCACGTATCCGTACAGCAAGGTGTTGCCGAGGGCGTACATCTTCGTGCAGTGCACCGAGAGGCTGCCGTCCGGCGTGGCCGCGTTGATCCACTTCCAGTGGAGCATGTAGCGCCAGTCCCGGTTGCCCCACGAGTGGTCGCGGTGGCCGAAACCGGTGAACTCGACGTCCCGCCCGGGCAGCCGCAACCGGCCGGAAGTCGTGCACGATTGTTCGTACCGGTCGTGCGCCATCCAGTCCGCGCATCCACTTGCGTTGTCGTGCCAGCTGAAGGGCGCGTGCATCCCCGCGAACCGGACCTCGAGATCGAGCCCCGGCTCGGCGAAGGACAGCTGCGCGACCTTCAACGGTTCGGACTGGCGGCAATGCAACCCGCTGACCGTGAAATCGCGCAGATCGTCGCCGGAGTAAGCAGCTTCTCCTTCGAAGGACAGGTGCAGGGGCCGGGTCGGGTCCGGACCGGCGATGCAGACGAACCGGCCCCATCGGGTGCCGCCCTCGCGCCAGGCGTAGAGGAAGACCAGCAACTCCTCCTGCGGGATCGGTGCCGTGAACGCCAGGCTCTCCCGGGCCAGCGGTCCGGTGGCGGACTCCGGGTGCAGGAGGTCGTCCTCGGGTGCGAACTCCCGCAGTTTCGCCGTCATCAGTAGCTGCCCTCCGTCTCGCGGTCCCGGCCAAGTGTCTGCAGGTAGTCCTCGTGGAGCTCCATCCAGACGGTGTGCACCGACTCGCACGCCGGCGACACGAGATACTCCCAGGCCCCCGCGTCCGCACGGCCCATCGCGTCGGCGAGGCGCGGCTCGTAGGAGTCGAACCGCGGTACCGCCTCGGTGGTCCGCCGCAGAACCGGGGCCACCCGCTCGAGCAGCTTGGCGATGTCGTCCGCCAACAGCATCCGGGACTCCCCGAAGGCGCCGGCCGCCGCGGCGCAGGTCGTCTTCATCGAGCTGTTCAGCGACAGGAAACGACCGTAGACCCCAGCGAGCGCGTCGAGATCCAGGTTTGCGCGTTCGGCCACGAGTGCCTCGTCGTGACGTGTGCGGCCACGGGGCGTCAGCAGGAATCCCGCGGGGGTCGCGACCACCAGTTCGGCGTCCACGAGTTCCTGATGCCCGGTCAGTTCGCTCAGGCACCCGCGCAGGGCCAGTCTGTGCAGGGCGGGCACCCGGTCGAGCGACGGCTCCGGTGGTGTCCCCAGGCCGGTGTCCGGGACCAGGCCGAGACCCATCAGGAAGACGCCGCCAAGGGCTTGTTGCGCCTCACCGCTGCCGCTGGTCAGCGCCGGGTAGACCGCTTCGGTCAACGGCGCCAGCGCGTCGAAGTCGGCCCCGACCATCTCGTCCCAGACACCGATGGCGCGGGCGAACGGCAGGAACATCTCGCGTGCGTAGACCTTGACGCCGTTGCGCACCCGCTCGTCCCATGAGGTGTTGGCGATCGTCGTGTACAGCTCCAGCATCGCGGCGTTGCACCGCTGCACGATCGCGGCCATCTCCGGGAAGTCCAGTCTCCGAACCTGGGATACCGGGGTGTCCCAGGTGTCGCGGGCGTACACGGCAACACCCGACAGGTACTTCAGGTAGTTCTTGGGCTGGGCGAATGTCGTGGCGATGTCGTTGATCGTGATGGTCACCGGGGTCTCCGGGCGGAAGAACATCGCCTGGGTGACCGCGTAGGGCAGGCCTTTGTAGACATCGGTCCATTCGTGCACGGTCTCGTGCAGGAAGTGGTCGCGCACGAGCATGAACCCGCCGTCGGGCAGCGGGTACGGGCCGGTGTCGTTGAGAGCCGCCCGGCAGTCGTAGTGCAGCAGGAAGCCGGAAAGCTCGGTCGCGGCGTTGAAGGCGCGGAAGGCGGCCAGCTGCTCCGGGTCGTCCAGGCGGACCTCCTCATCGGCGAACCGGGTCAGCCAGTCCGGGCCGAGGACCCGGACGCTGTAGTCGCGACCGGAGACGTAACCGGGTCCCGCTCCCCACAGGCCGTACTGCAGCCGGCGCTGGAAGCCGATGATGGCGTTCTCGTTGCCACGCACGTCCGGGCCGGGGTCCTTACCCAGGGCGGCGGCGATTCCTTTGCCGATCAACGGGCACGAGCCCAGAGCCCAGATCCGGACGTGGTTGGCCTTGCTGCCGATCTCGCGCCGCGGGATGCGGCCGAGTTCGATGACCCCGTCGATGCCGATCCGCTCGGTGATCAGCTCGATCCACCGCCGGTAGGTCGCCCACTGCTGGACGAAGGCGACGGTCTCGTACTCCTGACGGGGGATCAGACCCGACTCCCCTTCGGTCTGCCTGGTCTTGATCAGGTCCCACAGGTTCCAGCCGGTGTAGGCCAGGTAGTCGTCGAGCTCGTCCGGTCGTAGGTCGCGGGCGATGTTCTCCGGGACGTTGTCCAGGACACCGGAACGCAACCGGTTGCGCAACTGCCGGTCGCCACGCGGGCCGTCGGAGATCTCGCCGCGGTAGGCGGCCATGAGCGCGGCCAACTGCTCGGCCATGGCTGCGGCGGCCGGATCCGGCTCGGTCGCGCCGGCCGCCGCGTCGCCGTAGTCGCGGTCGGTCTCGGCAATGAACGCGCGGCCCTGCGGTGCGGTGGTGACGTCGAGGCGAATGATCGCCCCGTCCGGCGGGATCGTCTCGCCGCGAGCCGAACGGACGCCCTCCGTGAAGCTCACCGACATCAGGCAGGGGATGCCGTACTCCCGGGCGAGGATGCCCAGGTGACTCTCCGGTGCCCCTTGCAGAGTCATGACTGCCTTCACGCCGGCGGCCAGCGCGGGGGTCAGGAACGTGGTGGTACCGCCACGCGCCAGCACGATCGAGTCGCGCACACCTGAGGAGGCGACGAAATCGAGCACCGCCTGCGGTGAGTCCAACCAGATCACCGGGCCCTGCACCGCCGCGTCGTACTCGAAGACCGTCATCCCGGCGCCGATCTCGGCGAACTCAGTCATGCCTCGTGCCTCCGATGCGTTGCGGGTCGTCCCGGCCCGGCCAGTTGTCGAGGGTGTCGATGTAGCGCTGTCGCAGGGTCACGACCCGCTCGTCGATGTCATTCTTGGTCCAGCCGGTGGTGCTGATCGGGGGCAGGACCACAGCCTCGACGTGACCGGATCTGATGGTGCGGGCGTTCTTCCACATGACCTCGCCGGCGTTGCGGATGACGATCGGGACGATGGGTACCCCGGCCTGCGCTGCAAGGTGGAAACCGCCCTTCTTGAACTGGCCCACGCGGGGCGTCAAGGATCTGGTTCCCTCCGGGGCGATCACCACGGACGTGCCGTGCTTGAGGATTTCCACGGCCGGACGCAGTCCGTCGACCGCGCGTCGGTGGTCGGCGCGGTCCAGGAACGTCACGCCGGCCAGGTCGAACAACGGCCCCACCACGGGCATCTGCTTGACCTCGGCCTTGGCCACCGCGGTGTAACCGGACCGGATGATCCGGGAGGTCACCAGGAAGTCGATCATCGTGCTCTGGTGGTTGAGGAAGAAGACCGCCGGCCGCACCGCCCACGCGTTGTGTTCCCCGTGCACGGTGATGCTGATGCCGGTCAGCGGTCCGGCGACGCTGTCGAACAGCGAGGTCGCGGTGTCGACGCCGGTGCGGCGGTTCCGGTTCAGGACGCCGGCCACCACACCGACGCCGGCTGCCGCCATCAGGGTGCCGAACATGGTTGCGGTGCGGACCACGGGCAGCGGGTCGAGCCGGCCGGCCTTGCCGGAGTCGAAGCGCAGCACCGGCCAACCGCTTGCCTCGGCGGCGATCGCGAGTTCCGGCTGCGGGTTGACCGCGTGGGGGTGACCGACGGCACGCAGGAGGTCGACGTCCTCGTCGCCGTTGGCGTAGGCGTGGCACTCGCCCGGATCGATGCCGTCCTCGGCCGCGAACCGCTGGACGGCGACCAGTTTTCCCTTGCCCCACAAGGTACGTCCGGCCAGGCCGCCGGTGAGCACCCCGTCGCGGACTTCCAACCGGGTGCACAACAGGTGCTCGACCTCGAGCTCGCGCGCGAACGGTGCAGCCTGGAATTGGGTTGCCGAGGTCGCGATGACAACTGTGTGCCCGGCGTTGCGATGGGCCCGCAGGATTCGGTGGGCATCGTGGAAGAGATCGCCCACCGTGCCGGACGGTCCGCCGGAGAACAGGCGTTGGCCCAGTGCCGCGATCTCTTCCTCGGGGCGCCGGGCCCAACCGCGGATGCCGTCGAGCACGAGTTCCTCGAACTGTTCCTCAGTCATCGTCGGGCCCCGCATCCGACGCAGCGTGCGCAGGATCTCGAACGGACCGATCTCGCCGTGCCGCAGTCGATGGGAGTAGATCGACCCGGCCGTGTAGCCGTCGACGATCGTCCCGTCCAGGTCGAAGAATGCTCCGACCTTCGGCCCGACGGGCCCGCGGGCGATCCGGTCCAGCAGACGAACGGTGGCTTCGTCGGTCGGCATCAGGCTCCCGTCAACGAGAGGTAGGGCCGCGCCCGACCGACAATACCGTCTAATATCCGACTATCGCCATCACGACTTTCCTCGCGCCGTTTCTCGGCGCTCAGACCCGAGTGCTGTTGTGCTTCGGCCCGTCGACCAGCAGCCTCGGGACCTCGTCCAACGGGAACCCGTCGAACGGTACCGAACTGCTGTGCGGCGGCAACTGGTTGAAGCAGGGCCGGTGGTTGGGTCCGCCGCCGTCGACCCGGATCACGCTGCCGGTGATGTAGGCCGCGGCAGGCGAGAGCAGGTAGACGATCGCCCCGGACATCTCGGCCACGTTCCCGTAGCGCTGCAACGGGATGTGCGGCGGGAACTGCAGGATCACGTCCTGCGCCGCCGGTTCGTAGGTGTCGAAACCACTGCTGGCAATGCCACCGGGCGCCACGCAGTTGACCCGCACATTGGCGTGCGCCCACTCCGAGGCCGCGCTCTGACTCAGCGTCCACATCCCGCCGCGGGCAGCGGCGGAGTGACCGTAGGCCGGCCAGCCACCCCAGATGTCGGCGATGATGTTGACGATCGCGCCGCCGTGTTCGGCCATCCATCGGTTGTACGTCTCGCGCATCATCATGAAGCCGCCGAAGAGGTTGAGCCGGACCACCGCCTCGAAGCCCTTGCTGCTGATCTCGCTGAGCGGTTGCCGATACTGTCCGCCGGCGTTGTTCACCAAGCCGTCGATCCTGCCGTGCTCGGTCAGGGTGTCGTCGATCAGAGCGATCACCTGGGATTCCTCGCGGATGTCGCAGGCGTGCACGCTGATCCGGCCGCCGTCGGCCTCGATCTCCTGGCGCACCTTGTCGAGCTTCGCGGTGTCGCGGCCCGCGACGACCACCGTGGCGCCCAGTGCGGTCAGCTCGTGCGCGGTGCAGCGGCCGATGCCGCTACCGCCGCCGGTCACCAGAAAAACCCTTCCGTCGAAGAGATCCGGCCGGAAGATCGACTGATAGGCCACGGTGTCCCTCTCGACGACGCTCGATCTATCGAATATCGAGTCCTAGACTATATGGTCGGAAGAGCGCCCGGGAAGGCGACCAATCGCGACCGGAAGAGGTTGAGCCATGACGTACGAGTCGATCAGATTTGCCGTGGCGGACGGGGTTGCCCGGGTGACCTTGGCCCAGCCCGACCGGGGCAATCCGTTCGACGTCCGATTCTGCACCGAGTTCGCGCGGATCGCGGATCGTTGCGCGACCGATCCGGCAGTGCGGTGTGTCCTGGTCGAGGCCGACGGGCCTTACTTCTCAGTCGGTCTGGATCTGAAGTCGATCGGCACCGAACTCGACGCCATGCCGGAGTGGGCGAACAACGCCAACGGGCAGATGAACCTCGCGCTGGGGCGCCTGGCCCGGGCCAATGCCCCGGTGGTCGTCGCCGTGCATGCGATGTGCGTGGGTGGTGGGGTCGCACTGGCGGCGGCCGCCGACTTCTGCATCGCCGCCACCTCCGCCCGTTTCTACGCGGCCTACTGTGGCGTCGGCCTGTCCTGCGACGTCGGCGGGACCGTCTACCTGCCTCGTCGGCTCGGGGTGCGGACCGCGGCAGAGTTCCTGATGCGCAATCAGATCTGGTCGGCCGCCGAAGCCTGCGAGCGGGGCCTGATCACGCAGGTCGTGGCGGAGGACGAGCTGTCCTCCACCGCGTACGACCTGGCGTTGGAGTTGGCGCAAGGCCCGACGGTCGCGTTCGGTGAGATCAAGAACCTGTTGCTCGACGTGTACACCCAACCGATCGAGACGCAACTGGAGCAGGAAGCCCGGGCGATGGCGCGGGTGCTGCGGACCGAGGACGCCCGCAACGCGATCGTCGAAGTGGCCGCGCGCCGCAAGGCCGTGTTCCACGGACACTGATCCCCAGGTTCATCCCTGATCGCCGAGGCCACGGCGTAGGGTGCGCAAATCGTCCACGAGCCGCTGTGTGGTCCTCTCGTCCAGATCGCCCACCCCGAACCCGATCTCGGCCAGTGCCGCGCTGGCCTCACGTGTGGTCCGCAGGCCTTTGGCCGTCAGGCGCGCGAGAACGGTCCGGCGGTCCGCGAGGTTCGGTTGCCGGGTGACCAGCTTCGCCTTCTCCAGTTGGTCGACGATCAAGGTCATGGTTGTCGGATTGACCAGCAGTGACTTGCTCAGCTGCCCCATCGGTCGCTCGCTGTTCGGCGCCAACTGGAGGGTGATCAGTACCAGGTAGCCGCTTCGGGTGAGCTTCAACTTCTTCAGCGCCCGTTCGACCACCTCGGTCATGATCACGTTCGCTCGCATCACCGAGGTCATCGCGGCAAGGCGTGCCGGAGCCGGCTCCCCGCGCTCCTGCCACTGGGCGCGCATCCACTCAATCGAATCGACGTCCTGCTGGACCGGCATCTTTCTCCTAGACCATCGTGAATCCGCCGCTCACCGAGAGCACCTGGCCGGTGACCCACGACGAGAGCGGCGAGACCAGGAACAGGGCGGCATCGGCGATGTCCTGCGGTTGTCCGAGCCGGCCCAGTGGGTAGGCGCGGGCCATCTTCTCGGCCCCGCCGGCCTGCTCGATGAACCCTGTGCTCCCAGGGGTCTGGGTGGTTCCGGGGGCGACGACATTGACGCGCACGCCGTTGCGCCCGACCTCCTTGGCGACGCTCTTCGCGAAGCCGATGAGCCCGGCTTTCGCGCCTGCGTAGACGCTCATCCAGGCCTCGCCCACACGCGCACCGTCGGAGCTCACGATGACCACCGTGCCGGAGTTGGCGACGATGTCCGGCAGGGCCACCTGGGTGACGTTGATGGTCCCGGTCAGCGTTACCCCGACCACCTTGGCGACGTCGGCGGCGGTGTGGTCGGCGAAGAGCTTGATGGCCCAGGCCGCGGCGTTGTTCACCAGGTGGTTGACCGGGCCCAAGCTTTCGCGGATCTGGGCGAAGGCGAGTTCCACGGACTCACGATCGGACACGTCCATCAGGACGGCTACCGCGGTGCCGCCGGCGGCCTCGACCTCCTTGGCCACTCGCTGTGCAGCCTCGAGCGACAGGTCGGCGACGGCGATGTGCGCCCCGGCGGCGCCGAGGGTCCGGGCAATGGCTTCGCCGATCCCGCTACCGCCGCCGGTCACCACAGCGACCTGACCGCCCAGGTCGATGGAGATGCTCATGTTTTCCCCCTCGGGTTCAGTGGCCGATCTGGTGCTTGGCGAAGTCGGGCTTGCGCTTCTCCGCGAAGGCAATCGCGCCTTCCTTGGCCTCGTCGGTCTCGGCGAAGACCTCCAGGCCGGCGATGGCCAACTGGGACAGCCCGCCCTGGTGGTCGGTGTCGGCGTTGAACGAGTGCTTGAGGAAGCGGATCGCGGTCGGGCTGTAGGCCGCGAGTTCCTCGACCCATTCCTTTGCCGCCGGGAGCAATTCCTCCTTGGGCACGACCTTGTTGACCAGGCCCCAGCGTTCGGCGGTGACTGCGTCGTACTGCTTGAGCAGGAACCAGATCTCCCGCGCGCGCTTCTCCCCGACGACCCGAGCCAGGTACGCCGAGCCGAAGCCGCCGTCGAAGGACCCGACGCGCGGGCCGGCCTGCCCGAAGGTGGCGTGCTCGGCGGCGATCGAGAGGTCGCACAGCACGTGCAGCACATGCCCGCCGCCGATCGCGATCCCGTTGACCGCGGCGATCACCGGCTTGGGCACGTCGCGGATCAGGCGGTGGAAGTAGGCGATCTCGAACAGGCCGTTGTCGGTGGGCCCGTAGTTCCCGGTCTCGGCCCGCTGCTTGACGTCACCGCCGACGCAGAAGGCCCGGTCGCCGGCGCCGGTGAGGATGATTCCGTGGACAGCCTTCTCGGCCCAGGCCCGCTTGAACGCGTGAATCAGTTCCTCGATCGTCTTGGCCCGGAAGGCATTCATGCGCTTCTCGCGGTCGATCGTGATTACCGCGGCCGGGCCGTCGACGGTGTAGGAGACGTCCTCGTACTGCATCAGCTTCTGCGCCTTCCTTCAGGACGAAATCAGAGTCGTTCGAGCACGGTCGCCGTTCCCAGACCGCCACCGCAACACATGGTGACCAAGGCACGTGCCGCGCGACCGGCGGCCAGTTCGTGCACCGCCTTGGTCGCCAGTACACATCCGGTGGCACCGAGTGGATGTCCGAGGGCGATCGCACCGCCGTTGGGATTGACGACCGCCGGGTCGGCCTTGGTCTCGGTGACGAAAGAGAGCACGATCGAGGCGAAGGCCTCGTTGATCTCAATGAGGTCCAAGTCGTCGATCGCCAGGCCGGTCCGCTCGAGCAATGCCGGCACCGCCCGATGCGGACCCAGCAACATGGTCACCGGGTCGACCCCGACCATGATCGAGTCGACCACTCTGGCCATCGGCGTCACGCCCAACCGGGCGGCCCGGCGCTCGGACATCAGCAGCACCGCCGAGGCACCGTCGGAGATCTGCGAGGACGCGGCAACCGTGTGCACGCCGCCCGGCACGACCGGCTGCAGTGCTTTCACCTGCTCCGGCACCGGTTCCCGCAGTCCTTCGTCGCGGGCCGGCTTGATCGCCTGCCCCTGCTCGTCCTCGACCGGGGCGTGCAGCAGTTGGGTGTCGAACGCTCCGCGGTCCCAGGCGTCGATCGCCCTGCGCTGGGAGGTCATCCCGAACTCGTCGGCCGCCGCACGGTCGATGCCGTACATCCCGGCGATGCGCTCCGCGGCCTGGAACTGGTTGAGGAAGTCGTAGTGCCGCTGGTACGCCTGCGGCACCGGACGACCGAGGTCGAAGTCCTTGCGGAAGTTCGACCCGATCGGCAGGCGAGTCATCGACTCCACCCCGCAGGCCAAGGCGACATCGCAGACTCCACCGGCGATCAGCGCGGCGGCGAGGGTGAACGCCTGCTGGCTGGACCCGCACTGCGCATCCACGGTCGTGGCCGCCGTCGTGGCCGGCAGACCCTCGGCCAGCCAAGCGGTCCGGGTCAGGTTGAAGGCCTGCTCGCCCACCTGCGCCACCGTGCCACCCACGATCTGACCAACCAGCGCCGGGTCCACCCCCGCAGTCTCCACCGCGGCCCGCTGGACCGCGCCGAGCAACCGGGCCGGGTGCACCCCGGCGTAACCACCGTTGCGGCGACCGAGCGGCGTCCGCACCGCTGACACCACGACTGGATATTCCATAACTGAATAATAGATGATTAGACGAGTCCGCTGTCAATCGAGGCGGGAAGCCCAGCGAGCTCGGCGATGGCCAACTGATGAGCCGTCGGCCCGCCGCCCAACGCGAGGGAGGCCCGGGCGCGACGGTAGTAGAGATGCGCGTCGTGCTCCCAGGTGAAACCGATGCCGCCGAGCAGGTGGATCGCGGCCTCGGTCTGGTCGCGGTAAGCGATTCCGGTGCGTAGTGCCACCACGTGACCGGCAAGCTCCGCCTCGGGGTCCTCCGCATCCTGGGCACAGGCGGCCCACCGCGCGCCGGCGCGCGCGGTCTGCAGGGCCGCGAACATTTCGACGCAGGCGTGGGCCACGGCCTGGAAGGAGCCGATCGGTCGGCCGAATTGTTCGCGGGTGCGGGAGTGCTCGACACAGGTGTCCACGCACCAGGAGAGTCCACCCACGGCCTCGGCGGCCAACGCGAGGCGCAGATGTCGGCCGACCTGGTCCAACGCCTCCTGACCGGTGCCGATCTCCCCCACCGCGACAGCGCGCGCGTCCTCGAACCTGACACGGCAGGTCCGGCGAGTCAGGTCCAGGCCGGGCAACTGCTCGACGGTCACCCCGGGATCGGCAAGGTCCAGCGCGAACAACGACAACCCGGCCTGCGTCGCGGCGAACAGCAGCAGGACCTGGGCGATCTGCGCAGCCATCACGTGTTCGTACTGCCCGGCCAGTGACCACCCGTGCTCGTCGCGGGTCGCCGTTACCCGGTCGCGGCGCCCAACGGGCCAGGCGATCGTGGCGGTGCTGCTCCCGTTGGCGATCCCCGGGAGCCAACGTTCGGCGGCCCTGACATCGTCCGCGACGAGGATCGCGGTGGTGGCCAACGAGGTCACGAGGAAGGGCACCGGGAACAGCGTCCGGCCGAGTTCGACGTGAACTGTGTTGACCTCGGCCCAGCCCAGGCCCAGCCCGCCGTAGCTCTCCGGGACCATGAGACCGCACAGGCCCAGCTCCGTGGTCATTGCCTTCCACGCCTGCGCGGGATGGCCGGTCCCGGAGTCCAGGCAAGCGCGCAATGCCGACGGGGGAAGGAGATCAGCGGCCAGCGAGCGCAGTGCGTCGGCCAGGTCGCGTTCGTGATCGCCCGCCACCAGCCCCGATGGGTTTCCGCTCATCGTGCGACCTTCCCGGCCCTCTCGTCGTCGCGCGGCAGTCCGAGAACGCGTTGGGCCACCGTGTTTCGGATGATCTCGTCGGTGCCGCCGCCCAGCCGGTAGCCGGGAGCACCCAGAGCGACCGAGGTCCACGCGAAGGTGCCCCACTCGCCGGCGTCGGCGACCCCGGCCGGGCCGAGGACTCCGCCCACGAAGTCACCGACGCGGCGCATGTTGTCGGACAGCCCGATCTTGTTCAGGGCGATCTCCGGGCCGGGCGCGGCACCGCTGCGCGCTCGGGCGGCCATCACCTCATTCGTCCACCGGGCCATGCGCAGGTGCGAGACCAGCTCGCCGAAGTCGCGCCGCACCGCGGGGTCATCCTGCAGATCCTGCGACCGGATCAGTCCGATGAACCGCTCGGTGGACAGGATTCCGGCGCCGCCGAACGAGCTGTTGCCCATGGCGTTGCGTTCGTGGGCCAGCGTTGTCAGCGCGATCTGCCAACCCGCGCCGACCTCACCGAGGCGGCGGTCGTCGGACACGAACACGTTGTCCAGGAAGACCTCGTTGAAGGCGGCCCCGCCGGTCATCTGACGCAACGGCCGGACCTCGACTCCGGGGGCGTGCATGTCCACGATGAACGCCGTCAGATTCTTGTGCCGGGGTTCGACGGCGGTCCGTGCGATGAGCTCCCCGATGTCGGCCAGGTGGGCGCCGGAGGTCCAGACCTTCTGGCCGGTGATCCGCCAGCCGTCGCCGTCCCGAACCGCACGGGTGCCGATCGCGGCCAGGTCCGACCCGGCGCCCGGCTCGCTGAACAGTTGACAGGCGATCGCGTCACCGGAATACATGGCAGGCAGCAGTTCTCGACGCTGTTCCTCCGTGCCGAAGCGCAGGATCGTCGGCGCGATCATGCCCAGGCTGATTGTGAGCGCGCCATCGCCGACAACGACGTAGTTGCGAAGCAGCGACTCGAAAGCCCGACGGTAGGCCGCGGGCAGGCCGGCGCCGCCGTACTCCAGGGGTCCGTCGATCCACCCGTATCCGCCGGCGCAGAGTTCGCGGCGCCACCGGCGCAACGCAGGCAGCGCATCGACCTCGACCGCGGGATCGGGCTCCTGGAAGACCCGGACCTCGTCCGGGCCGACGCCCCATTCGAATCGCCGCCGGCCGTCTTGGGCGACGCGGTCGAAGCGGGCGGCCAGCCACTGGTCGGCGACACGGGTGAAGTCCGCGAGGTCGGGACGATCGATAGTCACGGAACGAGGGTAGACAGAGATACTCTAATTGTCGAGTATCTAGAACTGGACTATCGGGCATCCTAGGTACCAGGATGGACGCATGAGTTTCCGCTGGGGAACCGAGATCGCGCCACGGTCCGGCGCGGTCCCGTTCCTGATGTACTCACCGCGCCGGACCCACGTCTGCGACCTGCTCACCGACGCCGCCCGGTGGCGCGGGCGCACTGCACTGGTCCGCGGGGAGCAACGGCTGAGCTTCGGCGAGATGTTCGACCGGGTGGAGTCCGCGGCCGGCGCGCTCCATCAGCACGGCGTACGTCCCGGCGACCGCATTCTGTTGCTGGCGCCCAATTCGGTCGAGTGGGTGGTCGCGATGTGGGCGGGCCTGCGGATCGGCGCGGTCGTCGCCCTGGGCAACGGCTGGTGGAGCGCCCCCGAGGTCGCGCACGCCACCGGACTCATCGCGCCCGCTGTGGTGCTGGCGGACCGACCGCGCCGGGACTTGATCCCGGCGGAGGTCCGCGCGCTGGACCTGGACGTCGTCTGTCTGCAGACCGATTCCGCTGCTCCGCCGCGACCGGCTGCGCCGGAGGACGGCCCCGCATTGATCGTCTTCACCGCGGGTACCACCGGCATGGCCAAGGGCGTGACGTTGGCGCACCGGTCGATCATCGCGAATCTGCACAACCTCCTGGCGATGTCCGGACGGCTGCCGCACCAGATCGATCCCGACCGGGCACCGGTGGTCAACCTGCAGAGCGGGCCGCTGTTCCACATGGGTGGCGTGCAGTCGCTGATGCTCGGCCTGCTCGGTGGTGCGACCGTAGTGTTCCTGTCCGGCCGCTTCAACCCCACCGAGGTTCTCGAACTGCTGCAACGTGAGCGGGTCACGGTGTGGGGCGCCGTGCCGACGATGGCCGCCCGGGTGCTCGAGCACCCTGAGATCGGCAAGTACGACCTGACCTCGGTCCGGTCCATCTCCATGGGCGGCGCCCCGGTCCAGCCCCAACTGGTCGAGCGGCTGCGCCGCCACTTCCTGTCGGCCAAGCGCGGGATGTCCACGATCTACGGGATGACCGAGACTGGCGGCACCGTCACCGCCGCCTCCGGGGCGTTGATGGCCGAACACCCGAGCACCGCCGGACGCCCCCTGCCGGTGGTCGAACTGCGCATCGCCGATCCGGACGACAATGGCGACGGCGAGATCGTGGTGCGCACCCCTGGTCAGATGATCGGCTACTGGGGCGAGGCCCACGCGGATATCGTCGACGCCGACGGGTTCGTCCACACCGGCGACCAAGGCCGGATCGTCGACGGATTGCTTTTCGTCACCGGTCGGCTGAAGGACCTCATCATCCGCGGCGGCGAGAACATCGCCCCGGCCCACGTCGAGGCCGCCCTGCTCACTCACCCCGCCGTGCAGAACGCCGCGGTCATCGGCCGGCCGGATGACGACCTGGGCGAAGTGGTGGCCGCCGCGGTCCAGGTGGCCCACCCCGAGGACGTCACCGAGACCGAACTGCTGGCCCACGTCCGCGAACTTGTGGCCAAGTTCGCGGTTCCCAGCCAGTGGTGGATCCGCACCGAACCGCTTCCGATGACCGTTGCCGGGAAGCTCGACAAACGTTCGCTGGCCGCCGCATGGGCAGCCTGCTCAAGAGAACTCGTGGGGCGGCCGGGACTCGAACCCGGGACCGAGGGATCATGAGGACCCCGAACGCGTGCACTAAGCGCTCCACCTGCGACTTCACGCACGGTCAGGCGGTCTGAGCCCAATCGCGCGTTCATTCCTGGCGCGACGCCGGCTTGGACCGGCCGTCCCGAATCATGTACTTCACCCGCGCCCCCTTGATGCGCCCGTTCGGCCCGGGCCCATGCCTCCCGCGCGTTGGAGTGTGCCGCGAGGGCAGTCACCTCAAGGCGGGTCCACTGTGCCAGGGCCCGGTCCCACGCCGCTTCGTCGACACCGTCGTCGAACAGCACCGCCGCGATACTTCGCCTGGTCGGGCCCGCCTCGCTCATCGTCCCAGGTCGTAGGGGTCACACCTGGGTCGCGGGGCATCTTCGGCGCCTGTGGATTGGGATGCTTCGAGCCGGGTAGACAGCTCGCGAAAACCGTGGCTGATTCAAACGCTGGGCGATACGGCCACTCCGGACGGGAGACCGAGCATGCCTCACACGATCGCAGTCGCTGCGGCTGGCCTCGCCGCGGCGATGAGTGCTGCCGGCCTGACGGCATGGGCGGGCGTCGCGGCCCCGATGACCACGGCGTCACTCGTCACGGCCTCAGCCGCCCGGAGCACCGGCCCCGCCGGCCAGGCGGGCTGCGTCTGGGCGCCGCCCCTGCCCATGGCGACGACAACCGACCCTGTAGGCCAGCCCCTTTACCCGTGCGACGGCCCTAAGTAGACCCGATCGCTTGGGTCTGTTGCACAAGCAGGTGACATCTTGCCCGGCCCACCGGTCAACCTGTCACCCATCCGTGGAGCAGACCCGACCCCGACGCCCTACGGGGGAATCACCTCGGGGTCCCCACCGCGCAACAATGTGGCTCGTAACGTGAGTCGATCGGCGCGGATGTGCATTGATTCCGCGTCCACCGGGCGCCCGTCGATCAGCCGGGTGAGTCTCTCGAAGGCGAACACCGCCGAGCCCCCTGGGATTTGCAGCAGGCCGGCCGTGTCGGGGTCGGCGATGACGGCGTGCACCGAGATCTCGGCCGAGCCCAGCCGCTGCCCGGTGATCTCCTCGATCAGGGCGAAGATGTCGCGGCCGGCGAGATCACGCTCGAGCAGACTTTCACCGATGTCGTCGGTGAGATAGGTACTGTCGAGCGAGAGCGGGATCCCGCCGAGGTGACGTAACCGTTCGATGTATACCGCTCCCTGGCCCGGCGAGAGCTCGAGCCGGCGAACGATGGCTTCGGGAGGATTCCGGACCCGGTGCGCGGCTCGGACCTCGTTGGTCACGGGCCCGGCGTCGACGAGAGCTTCGGCAAGGCCGGCGAGCCGATCCAGACCATGCCCAAGTTTCGGCATCACGATCATCGTTCCGACGCCCTGGCGACGCTCGATCAGTCGCTCCGCACGCAGCAGGCCGAGCGCTTCGCGGATCGCGTTGCGGCTGGCCCCCAACTGCTCGCTCAGGGTCCGCTCGTCGGGCAACAGATCGGAGCCGAACGTCCCCGCCGTGATCTGGTGACGCAGCACATCGGCCACATTGCGCGCGCGCTCAGCACGCGAACGCGACGCCTCCCAGCCGTCGGCCTCATCGCCGTCAGGAGCGGAACCGGCGAGGGCGTCCATCGGAAGGCTGACCTCCGCCCTTCTGCACCGATCGCGGGTTCGCGCAGTAGCGCAGGGTAACCATCGCGTATTGCGCACGAGTTACGCCGGCCGCGTCACCGATCCAAGTCCCTATGAGCAGGCAACGCTGCGCCGCGCGCCGCGAATACGCCGGCCCACTGTTCTGGGTGCGCCCCGCGACCTTGATTCAGCAGCACCAACTACCGCTGCGGACAATTCCACAGGCACGTTCCCACGTTGCGCCCGATACCAGGCAGTTCGGTGGCGGATCTACCCGAGACCACTGTATTTGCCCAGGTCAGAGGCGTTTCCCGGACCGGCGAGCGGTGGCGTAACCCGTGGGAAATTGGCGACGTCGTCGGATGTAACACGACCCGCTAAACATCCATGCCACCCCGCCAGGGCACATAGGCGAGTGATCAGAAGCCGCCATTTCCCATCGGAAGGTACCGACGTGCAGATCCCACCACCGTCGCAGCGGCGCGTGTACGAGTGCGATGTCCTGGTCATCGGCGGAGGCACCGCGGGCACCATGGCGGCGCTCACGGCAGCACAGCACGGCAGCGCAGTCCTGCTGTTGGAGAAAGCTCACGTACGTCATTCCGGAGCGTTGGCGATGGGTATGGACGGCGTGAACAACGCCGTCATTCCAGGTAAGGCCACTCCCGAGGATTACGTCGTCGACATTACTGTCGCCAACGACGGGATCGTCAATCAACGCACCATTTATCAAACAGCGACCCGTGGCTTCGACATGGTACGCCGACTGGAAAGTTATGGAGTCAAGTTCGAGAAGGACGAGCACGACGAGTACGCGGTTCGCCAGGTGCACCGCTCCGGCAGCTACGTGCTGCCGATGCCCGAGGGGCGCGACGTCAAGAAGGTCCTCTACCGGACACTGCGGGCGCGGGACGTACGTTCCCGCGTCACGATCGAGAACCGGATCATGCCGGTACGGGTTCTCACCCAGGGCGGTCGCGCCGTCGGCGCTGTCGGGTTCGACACCCGCAGCGGCGAGTTCATCACGATCACGGCGGGCGCGGTGATCCTGTCCGCCGGTGCCTGCGGCCGCCTCGGCCTGCCGGCCAGCGGATATCTCTACGGTACTTATGAGAACCCCACCAACGCGGGGGACGGATATGCGATGGCGTATCACGCGGGCGCGGAACTCAGTGGCATCGAGTGTTTCCAGATCAACCCGTTGATCAAGGATTACAACGGGCCGGCCTGTGCCTACGTGGCAAATCCGTTCGGCGGATATCAGGTAAATGCCGACGGTAATCGTTTTGTCGATTGCGACTACTGGTCGGGTCAGATGATGTCGGAATTCAAACAGGAGCTCGACAGCGCCCGGGGGCCCATCTATCTGAAGTTGTCGCACCTGCCGGATGCCACGATCACTGCAATCGAAAACATTCTGCACACCACGGAGCGACCGAGTCGCGGGACGTTCCACGCGAACCGGGGGCACGACTATCGCACTCGGGACATCGAGATGCATATTTCCGAGATCGGCCTTTGCAGCGGCCATTCCGCCTCCGGCGTGTGGATCGACGAGAACGCCGCAACCACCGTTCCTGGGTTGTACGCGGCCGGGGACATGGCGTTGGTGCCGCACAACTACATGATTGGAGCCTTCGTGTACGGCTCGATCGCCGGCGAGCATGCGGCCCGCTTCGCCGGTGACACCGCCCTGGCCACGACCTTGCCCGAGGACCAGATCCGGGCAGCACATGAACTGATCTACGGCCCCTTGGCCTACCCCGACGGCCCACCTCAGCCGCAGGTCGAATACAAGCTGCGCCGGTTCGTCAACGACTATCTGCAACCGCCCAAGACCGCGCACTACCTCGAGCGCGGTCTGGAAAGTTTCGAGCGGATGCGGACCGAGATCGCCACGATGGGCGCACGGACTCCGCACGAGTTGATGCGCTGCGCCGAGGTCAGCTTCATCCGGGACTGCGCCGAGATGGCGGCCCGGTCCTCCCTCACTCGGACCGAGAGCCGATGGGGCCTCTACCACCAACGCGCCGATCTGCCCCGCCGGGACGATGCCCGCTGGTTCTGCCATCTGAACCTGCGCAAGGACGAGGCCGGGCAGATGGAGATGCTCACCCGACCGGTCGCGCCGTACATCGTGCCGGTCCCCGGGTTCATCCGCCCGGACGGCGTCGCGGACGAGGCTGCACCTGAGCTGGTCGGCGCAGCGAAGGCGTGGGCGTGACCATGACCTCGAGCCGAATCCTCGCGCTGCTGGAACTGGCCGACGAGTGTCCCTCCGAGGACGAGCTGGCCGGGTTCCTCAACGATCCCGATCCGGATGTGCGCCGGACCGCACTCAGCGTCCTCAGCGAGGCCACCGAGGACTGGACCATCTCCTCGCCGATCTTCGCGCGGGCCCTGGACGACACCGACGAATCCGTCCGCGAACAGGCCGTCGATCTGCTGGGCGAGTTGCGCGAGGTCCTGGTCGCCGGACCGGAGTTCGCCCAGGCCCTACGCGATGCGGCCGCTCACCCGGAGGCCGTCATCCGGGTGGCCGCCATCGGAGCCTTGTGGCGCCACCGGCTCTGCCTGGTGCCCGAGCTGAGCCGCTGGCTGCGTGATCCGGAGCCGCAGGTGCGCGGTGAGGTCGTGCTCGGCCTGGTGTCCCTGGATGCCCTCGACCTGCTGGGCCAGGCGGCCACCGACACCAGTTCCGCTGTCCGACTCGCCGCCGCACGCGGCATCGCCGCCGTTGGCGATCCCCGCGGAACGGCCACCCTGATCGCCTTGGCGGGCGATCCCGAACTGCTGGTCCGAGCCGCCGCGCTGAGCGGCATGTCCCAGACCGGATGCAGCACCGAGGCGGCGCTGATCGCCCAGGCCGCGCTGGGCGAATCCGCCTGGCAGGTCCGCCAGGGCGCCGCCAACGCGCTTTCGGCGGCCGATCCCGGTGAGAGCGCGCACGCCCTCATCGGGGCCGCCAACGACGACAACCTCGACGTGCGCAAGGCGGCGATCAAAGCCCTGGGCTCCTGGTTGCCTGCACGCCCCGAGCTGCGGGCGGTGCTGGAGGCCGCGCAGAACGATCTCGACGCCGACGTACGTGCCTACGCGCGAATGAGCCTGCACCCGAATCCGTGAAGGGATCTGACCCATGACACTGGTGACACAGCAACGAAGTGACGTACCGGTCACCGTCGATGAGACGAGATGCATCGACGGCTGCACCCTCTGTGTGGACATGTGCCCGCTGGACTCCCTCGCCATCCATCCGGACAGCGGCAAGGCCTACATGCACGTCGACGAGTGCTGGTACTGCGGCCCTTGCGCAGCCAGGTGCCCGGTCGGCGCCGTCACCGTCAACATCCCCTTCCTGCTCCGATGACGCGGCCCAGCCTGACCCGGGGACGGGTCCGGACCGGCGCAGCCGGACTGCTGGCCACCAGTCTGCTCGCGGCCGGCTGCACGGCCAGTTCGGCAGCCGCATCGACGGTCACCGTCGATGTCGGCTACCAGTCCAAGACGATAAACACGATCAACGCCGGAACACTGCTACGCGACCGGGGCACCTTCGAGGCCAAGCTTGCCGCGTTGGGCAAGACGACCGGCACCACCTACAGCGTCCACTGGTTGGACTTCCCATCCGGTCCCCCGTTGACCGCGCAGATGCTCGCGGACAAGGTCGACATCGGTTCGATGGGCGATTACCCGACCCTGGTGAACGGTTCCAAGACCGCTCAGTACGCGGACTCCAAATCCGAACTGATCGGGATCACCGGCTACAACCTGCGCGGATCACTGAACCAGATCGTTGTCCCGCCGGACTCCCCGGCGCACACCCTCGCCGATCTGCGCGGCCAGGTGATCTCCACCAGCATCGGCTCCGCAGCCCACGGCATGATCGCCAACGCCGTGGGGCATGTCGGGATGAGCCTCTCCGATGTCCGGCTGCTCAACCAGGAGCCATCGGTCGGGGCCTCGGCGCTGATGAACCATCAGGTTGCGGCGCTGGGGCAATTCGTTCCCTGGCCGCAGTTGATGGTGTTCCGCAAGCAGGGACGGTTGCTCTACGACGGAGGCACCAACAACGTCGCAACCTTCCATGCGGTGCTTGCCCGGCAGTCCTATGCCAAGGCGCACCCGGAGGTGATGCAGGCCTTCCTGGAATCGGTGAAGGACACCTCGGACTACATCAACGCGCAGCCCCTGGCGGCGGCGCAACGGGTCGCGACGATCACCGGGATCGAGCCCGAGGTCGTCTACCTCTACAACGGACCGAACGGGCTGGTGACCTTCGACCCGACGATAAAACAACCGTTGACCGATGCGATGGCCACCGACCTGCCGTTCCTCAAGGACCTGGGATCGGTGACGAATCTCGACCTCGGCCAGTTCGTCAACGACCAGTACGTGCGGGCGGCCTACGGGGCCGGCTACGACACCACCCGCGCGAGCCTCACCGACCCGGACACCCTGCACGGCACCGACACCGCCTGCAACCTGCCCGTGGACAACCCGCGCACCGCTTCGGAGGTCTGGTTCGCCGGACAGGACGTCACCTCCCTTGCCGCAAGCCCAACCTGCGCCCTGCAGCAGATCGCCACACATACCGGCGCCGTCCGCGCGGCCTACGTTCCGGACACCGTCACCGGCACCCGGTTGTTCGCCGACGCGGCCGTCTGGGTCCTCGACCCGACCGCGGAGCCCGCTTCCCGGTTGCTGCCCTTCGCGCTGGACACCGACGCTGCCGGCTATGTGATCAGTCACCCGCAAGCCCGCCAGATGGACTATCCGAGCGCCCTTGCCCGCTTCGCCGCCGCGTGATTCCAAGCGCCACCCAAGATCGCGCATTCGACCCGGAGGACAGGATGACCCCGCGACCATCGCCCGCGCTCGACGCCGGCCCGATCAACTCAGCCGCGGAGGCGTCACCACGACCACCTGCCACGGGCGCCTACTCCCTCGGAGCACCGCGTGCTCGGACGGGCCTCGGGCGGACCTGGGCTCCGGGTGTCGCGGGACCGATCCGGCATCTTCGCGGGTATGCCGCAGGGCTGCTGCTCAGACTCCTTCCGGTGATCGCCGTGCTGGCGCTGTGGCAACTGCTCACCGCCAACCACGTCCACCTGTGGTTGAACTTCACCAAGTTGCCGACACCGACCGAGGTGTTCTCCGAGCTTCAGGCGCAGCTGAAAAGTGGGACGTACTACCGCAACCTGCTCTCCAGCATGGAGCGGATCGTGATCGGCTTCGAGCTGGCCGCGGTGACCGGCGTGCTCGTGGGTATTGCCGTAGGCCGCTCCCGCCTCGCCGCCTGCGCGCTGCGACCACTGATCGAGATCGCCCGCCCGATCCCCGCAATCGCCCTGGTGCCCCTCGCGATCCTGCTGTTCCCCAGCAGCGAGGAAGGCATCATCTTCATTACCTACTTCGCGGCGTTCTTCCCCGTGGTCGTCAGCACCATCCACGCGATGCAGGCCTTGCCGACTGTGTGGGAGGACGCCGCGCGCACCATGGGTGCCGGGCGAGTCTCGATCCTGCTGAATGTGGTGATCCCGGGGGCCCTGCCGGGGATCTTCGCCGGCCTGTCGGTCGCGATGGGGGTGTCCTGGATCTGCGTGATCAGCGCCGAAATGATTTCGGGCCAGTTCGGGATCGGCTATTACACCTGGCAGTCCTACGGGCTGCTCGACTACGCCGGGGTCGTGGTGGGGATGTTGTCCATCGGGGCGCTGGGGTTCCTCACCTCGTGGGTCATCGAACGAGTCGGCGCCCGGGTGAATCGTTGGCTGCCCAGGGGCGCCCGATGATCCCCCCCGACGAAGCTTCCGATACCACGACGGTGGGCGCCCATGTCGCACTCGCCGACTTACGGATCGGGTTCGGCAACATGCTCGCCGCACACGTCGACCTCGACGTCGCACCCGGTGAGATCGTCGTGCTGCTCGGTCCGTCCGGCTGCGGCAAATCCACCATCCTGCGAACACTGGCCGGACTGCTGCGCCAGACCTCGGGCACCGCCGAGGTCGACGGGGCCCCGGTCGGCGGGTCCACCAGCCGCTGCGCCATGGTCTTCCAGGAGGACGCTCTGCTCCCCTGGCGATCGGCTCGAGGCAATGTCGAGTACGCCCTCAGACTCCGCGGGGTGGACCGGGCACACCGCCGCGCCGAGGCCCGCGCCCTCCTCGCCCAGGTCGGCCTCGAGGAGTTCGCCGAGCACCTGCCCGGCCAGCTTTCGGGCGGAATGCGGCAGCGGGTCCAACTGGCTCGGACCCTCGCCACCCGCCCGCGGGTCCTGCTCATGGACGAACCGTTCGCGGCGCTGGACGCGCAGACTCGCTCAGAGATGCAGCAGCTGCTGATCACCGTCTGGGAGCACTACCGCACCACCATTCTGTTCGTCACCCACGACGTCAGTGAGGCCCTCTTGCTGGCCGACCGGGTCGTCCTGCTGAGCCCCCGACCCGCTCGGGTCACCGGGACCATCGACCTCCCGAATCCGCGGCGTCCCGGCGCCCAGTTCGAACCGGAGTTCGCGCGGCGGCGTTACGAGATCCTCGCGCACCTGGCCCAGACCCCAGCCGACGCGATGGCCGCCCAACAAGTCTGAACCGGCGATCATGTGCCGCTGCGGTCGTCTCCTCACCCACCTGAAGGAAAGCACCATGACCTACGTCATCGGATCGGCCTGCGTGGATGTCACCGACCGCGCGTGCATGGACGAATGCCCCGTGGACTGCATCTATGTCGGCGGCCGCATGGCCTACGTGAACCCGGAGGAGTGCATCGACTGCAGCGCCTGCGAGCCGGTGTGCCCCGTCGAGGCCATCACACCACTCGACGACGTCGTCGACGCCGCGTTCATCGAGGAGAACGCTCGTTTCTTCACCGAAGCACTGCCCGGGCGCCCCAAGCCGCTCGGCACACCCGGCGGTGCCACCAAACTCGGCCGGATCGGTGCCGACACGGCATTCGTCACCGCTTATCTGGCCTCATGACCACCACAGCAGACATCCGGACACGGACGCCACCCACGACCGAGCAGGTGCAGGCCGCGCTGGCCACCGTCAACGACCCGGAAATCAGAAAGCCGCTGACCGAGCTGGGCATGGTGAAGGACGTCACCATCGACTCGACCGGACTGGTCACCGTCACCCTCTACCTGACTGTGGCCGGATGCCCGCTCAAACAGACACTCACCCGCGACACCACCGCCGCCGTCAGCTCCATCGAGGGCGTGCGCGCGGTAGTTGTCGTGATGGACGTGATGAGCGATGAACAACGAACCGCGCTGCGCCGCCGACTGCGCGGGGATCAGGACGAGCCGGTGATCCCGTTCGCCCAACCCGGTTCGCTCACCAAGGTGTACTGCATCGCCTCCGGCAAAGGTGGCGTCGGGAAGTCCAGCGTCACAGTCAACCTCGCCGCCGCCCTCGCCGCGCGTGGACTGTCGGTCGGCGTGCTCGACGCTGACATCCACGGCCACTCGGTGCCCAGGATGCTCGGGGTCACAGCCACCCCCACCCAGGTCGAGAAGATGATCATGCCTCCGGTGGCCCACGGCATCAAGGTGATCTCCGTGGGGATGTTCACCGACGGCAACGCCCCTGTCATCTGGCGCGGACCGATGCTGCACCGGGCACTGAACCAGTTCCTGGCCGATGTGTTCTGGGGCGACCTGGACGTGCTGCTGCTCGATCTGCCACCAGGCACGGGCGACGTGGCGATCTCCCTGGCCCAGCTGTTGCCGAGCGCCGAGATCATCGTGGTCACCACCCCGCAACCAGCCGCGGCGGAGGTGGCCGAGCGCGCCGGGTCGATTGCCAAGCAAACCGGCCAGCGAGTCGTGGGCGTCATCGAGAACATGTCCTGGCTGACGCTGGCGGACGGCACCCGTGACGCCATCTTCGGCGCCGGCGGAGGACAACTGGTCGCCGACGCACTCACCCGGGAACTCGGGATGCACGTGCCGCTGCTGGGCCAGGTCCCGATGGAAAGGGGACTGCGCGCGGGAGGCGACACCGGCCACCCGCTGGTCCTGGCCGACCCGTCCAGCCCAGCCGCCGCGGTGCTGATCTCCGTGGCGCAGCGACTGCGCTCGCGCCGGCACGGCCTCGCCGGCCGGCGCCTGGCCGTCAGCCCGGTGGAGAAATCGCATTCAAGGACAGCACCGTGAGCATCCACCACGGCGCGACGCGGAGCACTGACGTCGCCATGCACTTGCACACCAACGAACGGCCGACCCTCGCCGAGCGTTTGTTGATCCGGTCGAACGTCTTGCGTCCTGGGTGCGCCGGTACTGGTAGTCCTCCCAGCCGTGCCGGGTAAAGGTGATGTTCACGTGGCCTTGGTCGAGCGCCCGGTGGCGGCCACGCCGCCTCATTTATATCTGACATACCGTCAGGTCAACCAGGACTCTGGTTCCTGGAGGCGGAGTCCCGTCGGTGGCGCAGCGTGGCAAGGCTCTTGACCCCGACTCCGGTGCGGCAGCGATTGCTGCTCAGCCCGGCCCGGCCTCGTTCGGCCCGCGGCTCGTGGCGGCTGCTTCTGCGCGCTGAGCAGCCAGAACGGCGGTGTCGACCCGCTGGTGCAGTGCCTCGTGACGCTCATGCATGGCGTGCAGAAGTCCGGCGATCTCGGCCGACCGGGTTCGGTCCCGCTTGACCAGATGCACGGTCATACCGGCGGCGATGCACGCCCCGAGATCCGAGGTCACGTTGGTGTAGTTGCCGCCGATCAGCTCCGCCTTGGCGCTCACGTCGACCCCGAACAGCGGCAGCACGACGAGATAGATGCCCAGCAGCGCGAGGAAGATGATGTGGGCGTGGCTCGACAACGCCCGGGGCACGGCAGCCATCAGCCTTCCCATCGGCCCCTCCGGGTCGAGTTGCGCGTCCACCGCCTGACTCGGGGGATCCTCGGGGACAGCAGTTGTGGTTTCCATCGTCTTCCTCCACCGGTTCGGGGGCCCTGCTCGGTAACGGTCCTCGGCGAGGAAACCGGACCTCACTTGCTAAACGGAGGCTCCTCCGC
>DATASX010000068.1 GCA_036269075.1 Sporichthyaceae bacterium | reverse complement strand
CGGGGGTCTCCAGTTGCGGGGAGTGGCCCGTGTCGGGCAGCAGCCGGAACCTGGCCGCGGGGATCGCGGCGGCGTAGGCGCGCCCGTAGCTGGCGTCGACGATCCCGTCGCTGTCGCCCCACAGCACGAGGGCGGGGATCTCAACCGACCCGAGGCGCCCGGCGAGGGTCGGATCGTTCATCCCGGCGCCGGCGTACACGCCGATGGCGGTCCGGTTGCCCGCGGCGATCGCCTGCGCGGCCGGGGGCAGCGTGGCGGGGTCTACGCGGAACGGCTCGGGATTGTGGAAGCTGAGCCGGAAGACCTGGTCCATGGTCAGGGAGAAGAAGTCGGCCACCGGGTGGCCCGGCACCTCGATCCCGACCGCGTCGATCAGCACGATGCCGCTCACCCGCGGCGACTTCACCAGGGCGATCTCCGCGGTGATCCAGCCGCCGATGGAGTTCCCGATCACGGTGACGTCCCGCAGGCCGAGCTGGTCGAGCAGCGCGACGTAGAGCGCGGCGAGGCCGCCGACGGAGTTCAGCGCCTCGGGGCGGGCGGTGCCGCCGAAGCCGGGGTGAGTCGGCACGAGCACGCGCACGTCGTGGGCGGCCGCGAACCGCTCGGCGAACCCGGTCACCGACTGCGGTCCGGCCCCGCCGTGCAGGAGCAAGAACGGCTGCCCGGACCCGTAGTCCGCGACGGTCAGCTCGACCGGACCAACGCCAGCCAGGTCCACGGTGTATGTGGCGGTGTTCATGGGTCTCTCCTTGGTTGAGTTCGCGGGGGCTACGCGAAGTCGGTGGCCGGCTCGGTGGCGTAGCGGCTCATCGCCTCGACCGTGGTCTCGGCGGTCAGCGGCCGGCCGTCCGCGATCATGCCGCGCAGGTCACGGAAGTACTGCACGTAAAGGTCCGGGGTGAACGTGTTGAGCAGCACCGTGGTGGCATCGGTCGGATTGGCGAAGGTGTGCGGCGCGCCTGGCGGGACCATGACCAGCGTCCCCGCGGGCGCGTCGTAGGTGGTCTCGCCGACGGTGAAGGTCGCTGCGCCGGACACGACGTAAAAGCCCTCGTCGTGCCGAGCGTGCCGATGTTGCGGCGGGCCTTCGGTGTGCGGCGCGAGGGTGATCTCGCCGACCCCGAGGCGGTGCCCGGTGGTCGAGCCGTCCTCCAGGATCCGCATCCGGACCGGGCCGAGCTGGATCGACTCTCCTGCGTCCGGGCCGGTCACAGAAACCTGCGTCATGAGTAGCTCCCATCGAGATAGTCAACTCTCTTCATGAGAGCTAACTCTCATGAGAGTAGGCGCACGGCCCGCTTCGCGCAAGTTGACTTTTGCCTGGGGCGGCGGCGCCGGTGAGAGTTCGGCACTTTGTCAACTAACCGTTTAGGAAATATGCTTGGGACCCATGGTCACCTACGATGCCCAGGCCACACGCCGTCGCCTGCTGGACGCGGCCTACGCCGAGTTCGCTCAGTACGGGGTCGCCGGAGCGCGCGTCGAGCGGATCGGGGAAGCGGCCGAGTCCAACAAGGCGCAGATCTACCACTACTTCGGCGGCAAGGCCCAGCTGTTCGAGGCCGTGTGCGAGCAGGCCATCCAGCAGATGGAAGCCGAGGTGCCCTTCGACCCCTGCGACCTTCCCGGCTACGCCGCCCGGCTGGTGCGCCTGCACGAGCGCCGGCCCGAGATCCTGCGCCTGTGCACCTGGCAGCGGATGGAGCGCGGCGACGGCGCCCCCAACCCGGCCGGCGTCGCCTACGCTCGCGCCCAGATCGACGCGATCGCCCGGGCACAGAAGAACGCCGACCTGCCCGCGCACTTCCACCCTGGCTTCTTGCTCGGCCTCGTACTGCACCTGGCCACCGGCTGGGTCTCGGTCAGCCCAGAATTCGAGGCCGCCATCGACGTGCCCGACCCAGAAGAGCGCGCCCGGCACGTCGAGGACGCCATCCGCACCCTGCTCAGCCGGCCCGCCCCGGCCTGAGCACGCGGCCGGGCCGCCTGTCGCGCCCGTTTCGTCCAGGTTGTCCGCCCACCATCGCGGTCCGGGCCATTTTCGTGTGAATTCGGCAGCCCATTTGCTGCGGGATTAACACGAAAAGCGAAATCCTTGCCGATGATACTGCGCACTGTGCGCGGGCCCCGTTCCCAGGCACCGCACGGCCCTCACGGTAATCACGCGCCACTTGAGCGTAGGTGTCGGGGTCCTCAGTTCGTCGAGCGCGGCAGCCGGGTGCGCGCCGAACGCGATCAGTCTGCCGGGTGCGTCAGGCCGACTGTGGAAGCGGCGGGGGGATGCGGGAACCACGCCTACGTTCGGGATGATCTCTTTTATTTTTCCGAACGGAAGCGGCTGACTCCGGCGGCCGCGCGCTTGGCCAGTGATCCGCGGTACGGAACGGCGGCATTCGTTATGCGGCATTGTCAACCGCCGGCCCCGCGTGCCTGAATTTGAGTGAACAGCACGGGTCGACGAGACGGTGACCAACCGACGGAGTGCGAGACTCATGATCACAGATGCGACACCGGTGCGGGTCGGCGACACCGACCTCTTCGCACCCCGGGTCGGCCTGGGAACCGCCGTCCTCGGCAACTTCCTGCAGGCGATCAGCGACGCCGACGCGGTCGCGGTGATTAGTCGCGCGCTGGCGGGCGGCGTGCGCTACATCGACACCGCGCCCCTGTACGGGCACGGGCTGGCGGAGCAGCGCGTCGGCCTGGCCATCGCGGGTGCGCCGACCGCCGGACTCGTCGTCTCGACCAAGGTCGGGCGACTGCTGCGGGCGGGAGCCCCGCGCGACGACACCCAGTACCACGACGGCGTCTCCTTCTATAGTGAGGTGCCGCCCGCTGGACCGATGTGGGACTTCAGCTATGACGGCGTCCGCCGGTCGGCTGAGGAGAGCCTTGAGCGGGTCGGCGTCGGCCGGTTCGACGTCCTGCACCTGCACGACCCGGACGATCACCTGGAGCAGGCCGCGACAACCGGCTACCGCG
>DATASX010000067.1 GCA_036269075.1 Sporichthyaceae bacterium | reverse complement strand
GTGATCCACCCGGCGCACAGGGCGTCCACGGTGCCCGGCAGGCGGCGCCGCAGCTCCACCGCGACATGGACCCGGTGATCACTGGTCCGATCAGCCAGGCCCAACTCCAGGGCGACCTCGGCGTAGGCCGAACGCTCGGCGAAGTCCAACTCCTGGGACTGCTCCCAGCTCTGCGGGTCCACCCAGGCGGGGCATTCCGCGCGGTGCCGGTCCAGGGAGTCGCTAACCCATTGGGCCATGGCCAGGACCTGCTCGCCCTGGACCATCGCGATCTGCCGCTCCAGTACCCCGATGCGGGCCAGCACGTCGGTGCCGTCGGTGACCGCGCCGGTCCCGGTGATCTCGCCCGCGGTGGCCGCGAACCAGTCCAGGGCCTCCTCGACCGACATGAGTCGGTTCGAACTGGTGTTCGACACGAGACTATTCTCGCCCGGTTTTCCCATCTCTGCAAGGGAAATCAGAGATTCCCCGGACCTGTTTTCCGGTGGCCTGGGCGGGTCTCGAGCGGTGCGTGCGTCGTGGTTGCCCGCCGTTACGGAACCCGGATTCAGCGCGCCGGCCCTTGCCTCCGGACCCAGTCGGACCCCGTGACGGCCCGCGCCGCGCGCTGGATCCGGATCGAAACTGCCCGTGGCCACGCGCCGTAGCTGGTTGCCGCGGTCCGGGGTGCCGGACTTGGGACCCGGTGACCGACGTTCAACGGACCTGCACAGTGGTTACGGTCCGTACCAGGTCCCTCCTAATAGGCCGTCTGAACCGCAACCACCTCCAGGCGTCAACCGGCCGCTTCGACCTCTGCGGCCGAAGCGTGCCCGCGCGTTTCTGAGGCCTCGTCAGGACGCGGGGTGGGCAGCCGCCCGCCGATGTGGGTCAGGGTCACCGGGATCCCGTTGAGGACGGCGGTGCCGCTGAGCGCGTCGACCAGCAACTCGTCGGACAGCAGGTTGCTGTTCACCCCGGCATTGGCGCCGGCGACCCGCAGCCTTACATCGGGGGCGTCGTGTCCCCAGCCGTGCGGGATGCTGACCACACCGGGGCTGATCCCGTCGCTGATCTCCACCGGCAACAGCACCTGGCCCACCCGGCCGGCGACCCGGGCGATCTCGCCGGCGACCAGACCGAACCGGTCGGCGTCGACGGGATGCACCAGGACCGTGCACCGCGGGCCGCCTTTCATCAGCGCGGGCACGTTGTGCAACCAGGAATTGTTGCTGCGCATGTGCCGGCGGCCGACCAGCAGCATCGGCGGATCCTGCGCACCGGCGTGCAGTTGCGCCCGCAGTCGCGCGACGTCGGACAGGATCAGGGCCGGCGCCAGTTCCACGCATCCGCTCGGTGTGCGTAGCGCTTCGGGCAGCCGCGGCTGCAACGCGCCGAGGTCGATCCCGTGCGGGTTGGCCAGCAGGTCGTCGAGACTCAGGCCGTAGGGACCGGTCCGCAGCATCAGATCGACGGTGCGGGCCGGTCCGCGCCGCCCGGTGGCCTCGACCGAAGCCACCACCTCGGCGGGGGCGTGGCGGGCCAGTGCGGCGTAGGTCTTGTCGTCGAGCACCGCCGGGTCGGCGTCCGGCCCGCGGCCCTCGGCGATCAGGGCGAGCTTGGCCAAGATCGCCCATTCCTCGGGCTGCCCCTCGGCGCACGGCAGCACCGCTGCCGACCAGTTCGCCACGTTGCGCAACGCGAACGGGTACAGGAACACGTCGTAGTGCTCCTTCTCCAGCGCCGAGGGCACCGGGAGGATCACGTCGGCATGTCGCGTGGTCTCGTTCAGGTAGACGTCCACGGACACCAGGAACTCCAGGCCGGCCAGGGCGGCATCGAGTCGTTCGGCGTTCGGCGTGGACACGACCGGGTTCCCGGCCACGGTAAGCAGCGCGCGGATCTGCCCGGCGCCGGGGGTGTCGATCTCCTCGGCCAACGCCGCAACCGGCAGCTCGCCGAAGGACTCGGGCAGGCCGCGCACCCGGGTGTGCCGATTGTGCACGGCAACTCCGGGACCCCGGCCCGGCTCGCCGCGAGTGTTGGGCGAACCCAGGGCCGGCTTGCTGAACATCACCCCACCGGGTGAGTCCAGGTTGCCGGTGATGGTGTTCAGGACGTCGACCAACCAGCTGGCCAAGGTGCCGAAAGCCTGCGCGGTCGTGCCAATTCGACCGTAGACCGCTGCGGCCGGCGCCTGCGCCAGTTGCCGCGTCAGATCCAGGATGGTGTCGGCCGGTATTCCGGTCACCGCCGCGACGGCCTCGGGGGTGAACTCGGCCACCGCGGTGCGGACCTCGTCCAGGCCGACCACGTGCCCGGCCACGGTCCCGAGGTCGACGCGGCCCTCGGCGAACAGCGCATTGGTCATCGCCGCCAGCAGATGCGCGTCAGTGCCGGGCCGGATCGGGATCCAGGCATCGGCAATCTCCGCCGTACGGGTCCGCACCGGGTCGACCACAACGAGCCGACCCCCGCGGGCTCGCAGCGCCTTGAGCCGGCCCGGCCAGTCCGGCGCGGTGGCCAGGCTGCCGTTCGACGTGAGCGGGTTTCCGCCCAGCACCAGAAAAAAATCCGTGCGGTCCACGTCCGGCAACGGGACCGTGGCGTTCGAGCCGAACATCAGCGCCGACGCAAGTTCCTTCGGACGCTGGTCGACGGTCGAGGCCGAGTACAGGTTGGGCGAACCGACCGCTCGGACCAGATGGCGCAGGTAGAGCATCGGACCGAGGTTGTGCGCGGTGGGATTGCCGAAGTACAGGCCGACGGCCTCCCGGCCGTGACGCTCGAAAACCCCGCGCAGCCCCCGATCGACCGCGGCCCAGGCTTCGGCCCAGGAGGTCTCGACCAACTGCCCGTGCGCATCCCGGACCAGCGGTTGGCGCAACCGGTCCGGGTCGTCGTGCAGGTGGCCCAACGTCGAGCCCTTGGGGCAGATGAACCCGCGGCTGAACACGTCCTTGCGGTCGCCCCGGACCCGCACGACTTCCTCGCCGCCGGCGGCCCGCGGCCGCAGCGTGATCTCCAACCCGCAGGTCGCCTCGCACAGCGGACAGGTACGCAGGGCCGTTCGCGTGGCGGTCATGGAGCCATCCTCCCCGCCCGTGTCTCGGTCAGGAAGGCGCCGCGGGCCGGCAGACACACTGCCGCACCAGGCAATCGGCCTGGGTGGCCTCGCACCATCGAGTTGCGACACGGTCGTGATCGGCGCAGAAATGGCCGCACAAACAGCGTTCTCCCTCGACCGGTCTGCCGTGTTTCGGGCCGACCGGCGAGAGTGCGGTCGTCCGCCCGCCGCGGCTGTCACCGGCGGACTCCGGGTCCGCAGGCCGGACGGGCCCGGCGAACGGATCGTCGTGGGGCTCAGTCATCGACCGGCCATGTCATTTCGATCCCGAGCACGTCGGTCTCCTCAGGTCTGGGTGGAGCCGGAATCCGACGGTCCGCGCGATCCTTCGCACGGGCGGATGAGTTTCAGCCGGCCGACTGCTGCCGTCGGGTGGCATGCCCGTGCCCGCCGCTCGATGTCTTGCCGATCGTCGGTGTCCGACACCCTCGGACGGCACGCCTGCGTGTCGCGGTGCGGCGCCGCAGCGAACCCCGAGACGACGACGTCGCTACCGCGCCGGCGCGCCCGCGTGATGTAGCGGCTCAAGAACAGTCGCGCTTCCGGCGAGGAGAAGACAACCCCTGCGACGTCGAGTCGGACCTTGTGGTCCGGGCCGGACACCAGGGCCAGCAGTGCTCTGCGGAACTGCGCGAGTGTGCTCCAGTCGACGACCCCAGTCATCCGGACGGCCGCCGTGGTCCCGACGGTTCCCTTCACGACATTCAGGCTCATGACCCCGACCCCACTTCGAGCGGTCCGCAGCCGGCGGGAGGAGCAGCGCCTCGGCGGACACGCGCGTCTGCGGGCTGCTACGAACGGAAAGCCGGCGATGGATCGGGACCGAGCACGCCGCGGGCCCGTTCGAGGCACAGGAAGAGTGCAGATAGATCGCGAGGCGGGTCTGACCCGCGCAGTGGCGCGATGCTGTACTTCTTGCGAGCGTAATCCGGCACAGCCGGAAAAGCCACAGCAACGCATCCGTCGCACGGTGTTCCGAGAAATACCCGCGAAGTTACGAGCCGGCGGGAATTTCCCCCGGTCGCTCAACGCCGAGCGCTGAAGGCGGCGGCGCTGTGCATGGGCGCGGAAAACGTCGCTCCGGAGCCGCTTGGCGCCACGCCGACAAGCGACCGGGACCGGGGCCTGGTGGCTCGTCGAGGTTCGGCGGCGCGATCGACACGCTCAGCCAGGTCCGGAGCGGGGTCGCGGACCGGCTCGCGCAACGCCCGTTCGCCGGGCGCCAACACCGCGAGCAAGGGATGGTTCAGCGAAGACACCTTGGTGGTCGTCGGCTTGATGCCCGCGGCGCGGGTCAATGCGTCGACCTCACGCATCTGATCGGTCGTCACAATCGTGATGACGCAGCCACTGTTTCCGGCCCGAGCAGTTCGCCCGGACCGGTGCAGGTACGCCTTGTGATCGGCCGGCGGATCGGCGTGGATCACCAGGCGGACGTCGTCCACGTGGATCCCGCGGGCTGCGATGTCGGTTGCCACCAGCACTGCGGCTTTCCCGGCGTGGAAGGCGGCGAGGTTCCGCGTGCGGACGCTCTGCCCCAGGTTGCCGTGCAACTGCACCGCCTTCACCCCGTGGCCGGCGAGCAGTTGGGCAAGCGTCGCGGCGCCGCGCTTGGTCCGGGTGAAAACGACGCTGCGACCGGGGGCTCGGATCAAGTCGAGCATGACGGGCAAGCGGTCGGCACGGGCTACGTGCAGGACGTGGTGATCCATCGTTGCGACCGGCGATGCGCCGGAATCCGCCTCGTGCACGGCCGGGTCGGACAGGAACGTGCGGACCAGTCCGTCGACCGCTCGATCCAGCGTGGCGGAGAACAGCATCCGCTGTCCGCCGGCCGGAGTCGCTGCCAGCAGGCGACGCACCGCCGGAAGGAAGCCGAGGTCGGCCATGTGGTCGGCCTCGTCGAGGACCGTGATCTCGACGGCGTCCAGCGAACAGTGCCCCTGCGCGATCAGGTCCTCGAGCCTGCCCGGGCAGGCCACGACGATGTCGACGCCGCGGCGGATAGCGCTGACCTGCGGGTTCTGCCCCACGCCACCGAAGACGGTCCGTGAGGTGAGTCCGGCCGCGGCGGCCAGCGGCACGAGGACGGCGTCGATCTGACCGGCCAATTCGCGGGTCGGGGCCAGGATCAGGGCCCGGGGAGCACCGCCTCGGGACCGCGCACCGCCGCGGAGCCGCGCCACCACCGGAAGCAGGAACGCCAGCGTCTTGCCTGAGCCGGTCCGGCCGCGGCCCAGGACGTCTCGTCCGGCCAAGGCGTCGGGCAGGGTCGCGAGTTGGATCGGTGTGGGATGGTGAATGTTCTGGGCGGTCAGAACGGCGGCCAGGCGTGCGGGAACGCCCAGATCTGTGAATGTGGACAAGTGGAAGTCTTCAATCTCTACGGGTCTCCAGCCATCGGCCCGGCCCCGGTCGGGGCCAGCCAATTACACACGGAGCACTCTTCAGCGCTGCGACGTGCGGACAGTTCGCGGCAGGAGTCAGCGAGCTGTACAAAAGCAGTCTACCGCGGATTCGAACTCCCGGTGCACAGGACCGGAATCGGGCGGCCGCAGAGGTCGGCCGGGTGCCTGTTCAGGAGCAACGCGCAGATCTAAACCAGCTCCGGGGGCGCGCCGGACCGCAATCAGGTCCAGAGTAGTGTCATGAAACCAGGAAATCGACCCGTGCATCGACGCCCTCCCGGAAGTCCGTTCCGCGAACCTGAGCCGCCGCCGACTGTGGTGTACGAGGTCAACGACCTGGTGACGCACGACCGCTACGGCGTTGGCACCGTCACGTCCGTCACCGGGACGTCCGAGGTGATCGTCAACTTCGGTTCGGAGCTACGGCGGATCGCCTTGCCGAACGTCAAGCTGCAGGGCCTTTGAGTCCAGGCCGTCGGCCAGGGCGTGGCCCTCCGATCGCAGCTACCACGGGCTTGCAGTCGCCTACTCCGCGGAGTCAGGCGTCGCGGCGGTCGGATCGTCCCCGCCCGACGCCTCCTCCGGCGGCACCTCGACCCGGGCGACGTGCTGAGGCCTGCGGTGCCCGGGACGGAAGAAACTCATCGACCCACCACCATTCAGTTCCGCCATTCAGTTCCGCCATTCAGTTCCGCGATTGCCCGATCTCGCGCAGGGCGCGTTCGACCAGCACGAACTTCTGGACCTTGCCGGTGGATGTCATCGGCAGTTCGTCGACCTTCGCGAACAGCACCACTGCCGGGACCTTGAACCGCGCCAGCCGGGCCGCGCAGTGCGCCGTCAAATCCTCGCCGTCCAGCGCGCCGGGGTCGTTCGGGACGACCCAGGCGCAACCCACCTCGCCCATCCGCTCGTGCGGGATCCCGACGACGTGGGCCGCGGCGACGGCCGGGTGCTCCAGCAGCACTGCCTCGACCTCGCTGGGCAGCACAAGCTCACCACCACAGCGGTAGGACTCCTTCTGACGGCCGGTCAGGCACAGGTACCCGTCGGCGTCGATGCTGCCCAGGTCCCCGGTGCGCAGCCAGCCTTCGGGGTCGATGAGCTCCGCCGTCTCGGCAGGCTTGTCGTAGTAACCCCGACTGACGATCGGGCCGCGCACGATCAACGCACCGATCTCACCCGCAGGGACGTCGTTCCCGGCCGCGTCGACCGCCCGGTACACCGCGAGCACGCCACCCAGCGTCGGATCCCCGGCGATCCCGGCCGGCTTCTGACAACCCAGCGTGCCCTGCGCGGCCTCGAGCGGGTCACCGGGCTGCAGGCAGGTGGTGGAGGCGGTGGTCTCGGTCTGGCCGTAGGCGGTGAACACGTTCTGCGCACCGAAGGCCTCCCGCAACGCCGCGAACATCCCCGGCGGATGGGTCGCGCCCGAGGAGAACACGGCCCGCACGCTCGACAGGTCGTAGCTGTTGGCCCGCGCCTCCTCCAGCATCGGGCCGGTCATCGCGGGGACGCCCATCAGTTCGTCGATCCGGTGGGCCTGCACGGCGCCGAGCATGTCGGGCGCGGTGAAGACCACCCGCGGACAGATCGCACCGGCGACGAACGGCACGGCCATCGTCGCCTCGACGTAGCCGAACACGTGGTAGATCGGCATCGCGAAACAGATCCGATGACCGTCGTCGAATGCTCGGGTGTAGGCGCTGGCGTAGGCGGTGCGCAGCACCGCGTCGTGCACCAGCATGGCGCCTTTCGGCGCCCCGGTCGTACCCGAGGTGTAGAGCAGGTCGCTGACCGATTGCGGGTCCACCGAGCGGGTCCGCTCGAGCACCTCGGCGTCCGCGATCGACCGTCCTGCCTCGACCAGATCGGCCAAGGTGCGACCGCGCGGCCGGTCGGCCTGGCCGGTGGGGTGGACGAAAACCGCCCGCAGATCGGGCAGGCCGGACTGCCGGCCGTCCTCCCAGCCGGGTGCCAGGCCGTCGAGGGCGGCCAGGTAGTCCAGGTCGCGGAAGCGGTCCATGGTGATGAGCAGCTTGGCCCGGGACTGGCGCAACACGTAGCCGAGTTCCTGCTCCCGCAGCAGGAAGTTGATCGAGACGCTGACCGCACCCAACCTGCCGGTGGCGTACTTGAGCGCGACGGTCGCCGGGAAGTTCGCCAGGTCGACCGCGACGTGGTCGCCCGGGCCGATGCCTTGAGCGGCCAGGCCTGCGGCCAGCCGGATCGACTCCGCGGCGATGTCCCCGTAGGTCCAGACTCGCCCGTCGGTGATCACGTACGGACGCTCGGGGTGCGCGGCGGCCACCACGTCCAGGAACTGTGGGATCGACCGGGGCACCCAGGTGCGCCAGCGGCCCTCCAACGCCTCTCGGCGCGCGGCTGCCGCGGCCACGACGGCAGGATCCCGCTGGAGGCTCATCCGGACGTCGCCTCCGCAAGGCGTTCGCCGGTCAACGCCCCGATTTCCTCTGGTCCGTAGCCAACCTCGGCCAGGACCTCCGCGGTGTGCTCCCCCAGGGCCGGCGGCTGCCGCAGTGGTGCGGTGCGGTCGGTGTCGATGGGCAACCGCAGTTGCTGCAGTCCGGGGATGCGACCGGGTTCGGCGGCGGCGACCATCGCGCGTTCGGTGGTCAACGGGTCGGCCAGGGCTGCCCCGAGGTCGTGCACCGGCCCGGCAGGCACCCCGGCAGCCCACAACCGGTCCAACCACTCGTCGGCTCCCCGCTCGCGCAGCCGGGCACCGAGCAGACCCGCCAACTCCTCCCGATGCGCCAACCGGTCGGCCAGGTCGACGAACCGCGGATCGACGGCGAGGTCGGACAGGTCCAGCACCTCGCACAGCCGCCGGTAGATGCGGTCCGTCGAGGTGGCGATCATGATCGGGCGGTCCGCGGTCTGGAACACCTGGTAGGGCGCCGCGCTGGGCGCAGCCGACCCCAGCCGACCCGGGAAGCTGCCGGTGCCCAGGTAACCCATGATCTGATGGCACATCAGGAACAGGCCGCTGTCCAGCAGCGTGGCCTCCAGCCGTTGCGGCCCGGGTTCGGACTCTTTGCGCCGCAACGCCGCCAAAATCGACAGGGCGGCCCACATCCCGGTGGTGGTGTCCACGATCGACGGCGCAGCGCGGCACGGCCCGCCGTCGGGCTCCCCGGTCATCTCCAGGATCCCGGCGAACGCCTGCACCAACGCGTCGTACCCGGCCCGGTCGTGCCCGATCGGGCCGGTCCCGAACGCGTTGATCGCGCAGTGCACCACCGAGTCGTTCTGCGCGGCGAACGCCGCAAAGTCCAACCCCAACCGCTGCGCAACCCCGGGGCGGAACGACTCGAGCACCACGTCGCACTCCCGGCCGATCCGCAGGACCGCGGCGCGCCCCTCGGGCGAGGCGATGTCCAGGGCCACGCTCCGCTTGTTCCGGTTGAATCCCAGAAACACGGTGCTCTCCCCGGCCCAGCGCGGCGGCAGCCCACGGGTCGCCTCCCCGGTCCCCGGCCGTTCCACCTTGATCACGTCCGCACCGAGGTCGGCGAGGACCATCGCGGCCAAGGGCCCGGCGATGTTCTCGCTCAGGTCCAGTACCCGCAGATCCGCGCAGGTGGTCGAGAACCCCACCAAGAACCTCCTACGAACGAACGTTGGTTCGGTATTGATTCGGAGCCTACCCCCTATCTGACTATGGGAAAATGGGTCGAACCGATGCATCATTGCCTTGGTTACCTAACACTCGTTCGGGACCTGGAACACCGGGGGCGACCGATGACCGAGATCCACGTGGCCGGGGCCGCGATGACCCAGTTCGGCCGAGCGAGCCAGTCGTTGTCGGACCTGTGTGTGGCCGCCGTCCGCGACGCGTTGGCCGACGCGGGCATCTCGCCGGCAGCGGTCGGGGCGGTCTTCTTCGGCAACTCCGCGGCCGGACTGCTGCAGGGCCAGGAGATGATCCGGGGTCAGGTGTATCTGCGGGACACCGGCCTGCTCGGCGCCGCGATCATCAACGTCGAGAACGCCTGCGCAGCGTCGTCCTCGGCGTTCTCGTTGGCCTGCACGGCGGTTGCGGCCGGCCAAGTTGATGTCGCGCTGGCCGTCGGGGCGGAGAAGATGGCGGTCCCGGACAAGGTCCGCGCATTCGCGGCCCTGGCCGCCGCCACCGACACCGAACGCGACCCGGTGATGCGGGCGCTGGTGTGGGACCTGGCGCTGGGTGGATCGGCCGAGCCGAGCCCGCCGGCCAGTTCGCCACTGATGGAGCACTACGCAGCCAAAGGCCGGCAGTACCTGGACCGCGCGGGCGCGGGTGTCGAGGACCTGGCTCGGGTCGTGGTGAAGAGTCGGCTCTACGGCTCGCTGAACCCGCGGGCCCACTTCCGCCAGGCCGTCGGCCTGGACGAGGTCCTTGCCGCCCGGGTGATCAGCCCGCCGCTGCTGCTGCCGATGTGCGCACCGATCTCCGACGGCGCCGCCGCCTTGGTCGTGATGAGCCCCCGCGCCGCGCGAGCCGCGGGCCGGGCCGGCGTGACGGTGCGGGCGTGCACGATCGTGTCCAACGACCCCACCTCGGCGGTGTCCCCGACCCGGCGAGCGGCGACTGCGGCCTACGAACGGGCGGGGCTGGGCCCGGCGGACATCGACGTGCTCGAGGTGCACGACGCGGCGGCGCCCGCGGAGTTGATCCTCCTGGAAGAACTGGACCTCACCCCGCCGGGCACTGCGGTGAAGCTGCTGCGCGACGGCACCACCGGGCCAGGCGGCGCGTTGCCGGTCAACACCGGCGGTGGCCTGCTCTCCCGCGGACACCCGATCGGAGCGACCGGGGCCGCCCAGTTGGTGGAGCTCGTCGACCAGCTACGTGGGCGGGCCGGTGCCCGCCAGGTCCCCGGCGCCCGCGTCGGGCTGGCCCAGAATGGGGGTGGGGTCTTCGCCGGCGACGAGGCGACCGTGACCGTCACGATCCTGGCGGCGCAGCAATGAGGAAAGTGCCGGTGGAGCAGACGAATGACCGACCGGTCACAATGGGTACCCTCAGTAAGCGGAATGGGGGGCCGATGGCGGCACCACGCAGCACTCGCGCCTCGAGTTCGAGTCGTCGACCGGTCGTTCCGGACGTCATCGTCGAGGAGGCCATCCACCTCTTCGCCGAGCACGGGTACCCGGTCGTCGGCATGCGCGACCTGAGCAAGGCGGTCGGTATCCAGTCCGGCAGTCTCTACTCGCACATCGACAGCAAGGAAACAGTTCTGCTGCTGATCGTCGAGCAGGGAATCAACCGCTACATCGACGCGCTCTCGGCCGCGGCCACCCCGGATCTGCCCCCGGACATCCGGCTGCGGCTGGCGATCCGGGCACACATGAGTGTCGTCGCCACCAGCCCGGAGCAGACCAAGGTCACTTTCCAGCAGTGGCATTACCTCGGGCCGGACAACCGAGCCCGGGTCGTCGAGCTGCGGCAGCGCTACGAGGACATCTTCCTCAACATCGCCCAGGACGGCATCCGGGACGGCGTGTTCCGGAAGGTGCCGCACATCAAGGCAACGCTGCTCACGCTGATCGGCGGACTGACCTTCGCGGCCGAGTGGTATTCCTCCTCGAAGTCCGACAGCCCCGAGCAGATGGCCGACGCGATCGCCGACGCATTGCTCAACGGGCTGATGACGCCCGCCGAGGGCGCTAACGCAAGCGGTGCTCGACGCCGACGTTGAACCGGGGCGGCCGACGCTCGAGGAACGCCGTGACTGCCTCCAGCAGGTCCGGCTGGTGGTGCAGCGCCGCAGTCACCTGGTAGCTGGTGTTCATCGCGGTGGGAAAGTCGACCTGCCACGAGGCACGCAGCGCCTGCTTGGTCGCCTCCAACGCCCGCCACGGCTTGTCGGCGATCTTCGCCGCCAGGGCGAGGGCGGTCGGGATCAGCTCGTCCGGCTCGACCACCCGGGAGACCAGGCCGAGTTCGAGGGCACGCGCGGCGTCGACGACGTCACCGGTCAGCGCCAGTTCCGCGGCCACCCCGGACCCGACAAGTTTGGGCAGCAGCCACGTCCCGCCGTTGCCCGGCGCGAGGCCCATGTTGATGTAGGTCTCGCCGAGCTTGGCCGCGGTGCTGGCGATACGTAGGTCGCAGGCCAGCGCGAAGTCCAGCCCGCCCGCGGTGGCGCCGCCGTTGATGGCGGCGAGGAACACCAGCCGGGACGCCACGATGCGTTGGGTGAGCGGGTAGAGCGCGCGAGCGTTGAACGGTTCGTTGCTCGCCGGAAATTCGTCGATCAGGTACTCGCGCATCGCGACCAGGTCCGCTCCGGCCGAGAACTGCCTGCCGGCCCCGGTGAGCACGACGACCCGGACGTCCGGGTCGGGCTCCCACTCGTCGAGCACCGCGAACAGGTCACGCACGAGTTCGACGACCACGCCGTTCCCGCGGTCGGGCCGGTTCAGCGTCACCAACGCGACGCCCGGGGCGGGCCGCTCGTAGTAGAGCGTCTCGAGGTCGACCCGTTTGTCGTTCACGATGCGCTGCCACCCGCGATCGCCCGGTCCGTGGCCCAGTAGCGGGCGCGGACCTCGCGGCGCAGGACCTTGCCGTAGGCGCTGGTCGGCAGTTCCTGTACCAGGTCCACGTTCTTCGGCTTCTTGTATCCGGCCATGAACCCGGAGCAGTAGTCGATGAGTTCCTTGGCACTGGGGGCGGTGCCTGGCTCCGGGACGACGACGGCGTGCACAGCCTCACCCCAGTACTCGTCCGGGATTCCGATCACGCAGACGCCCGCGACATCCGGGTGCGTGATGAGCACCTCCTCCACCTCCCGCGGATACACGTTGTTGCCGCCGGAGATGATCATGTCCTTGGTGCGGTCGAGCAGGAACAGGTAGCCCCCCTCGTCGAACCGCCCCACATCGCCGGTGTGCAGCCAGCCGCCGCGCAGGGTCTCCGCGGTGGCCTCGGGATCGTTCCAGTAGCCGGCCATCACGATGTCGCCCCGGACCACGATCTCGCCGGAGACACCGGGCCGGCACTCGACATCGTTCTCGTCGAAGATCTTGACCTCGACGTCGGTGCGGGTGAACCCGCACGAGGCGAGCCGCGGATCGTCGTTCTTCACCATGTCCAGGTGCTCCTCGCGCGGGAGCACGGTCGCCGTGATCGGGCACTCGCCTTGCCCGAAGATCTGCACGAACACCGGCCCGAAGGTCTCGACGGCCTTCTTCAGGTGCTCGACATAGATCGGTGCACCGCCGTAGCAGACGGCCTGCCACGAGCTCAGGTCGTACTTGCCCGGCTCGAACTCCTCCAGGCACTTCACGATCTGGGTCGGCGCCATGAACGCGATGTGGGTGACACCGAGACGCTCGATATCGCGAAACGTCGAGTCCGGCGAGAAGCTCGATGAGTCCGAGATCGCGTTGTTCGCGCCGCGGGCCACCGCCGGCAGCGCGACGATGCCGGACCCGTGCGAGAGCGGCGCAACGTGCAGCAGCACATCGGATTGGGTGATGTTGTAGCAGTCGGCCAGGTAGTTCATCACGCAGACGCGGACCACCCGGTGGGTCCAGGTGGCGCCTTTCGGCTTGCCGGTGGTGCCGGAGGTGTAGAACAACCAGCACGGGTCGGTCTCGGCGATGTCGACCGGCGCAGCCAGCCGATTCCGACTTCCGGTCAGTTCGGTCCAGCCCGCCACCGAGGCCGAGCAGTCCACTCCGAAGCGCAATTCGACACCGGCGAAATCGCCCCAGTGCTCGTCGAGCGGAGTCTCGAACTCCGCGGTGTGGATCAGCGCCCGCGCCCCGGAGTTCTGCACCAGGTAGGCCATCTCCCGTGGGTGCAGCCGCGCGTTCATCGGCACCACGACCAGGCCGGCGGCGAAGCAGCCGAAGATCACCTCGAGCACCTCGGGCCGGTTGGACATCGCGAACGCGACCCGGTCGCCCTTCCTCAACCCACGCGCCAGCAGTTCGCCGCCCAGCGCGAGTGAGTGGTCCGCGAACTGGGCGTAGGTGGTGATCCGGTCGCCGTACTGCAGCGCCGGTCGGTCCGGGAATCGGACCGCGGACTTGGACAGGAACGTCGCGACATTCATGCGCTCATCCCAAGGCTGCGCTGAACCAGGCGGCCGGGCGCTCCGCGACCTCCGCTGCGTCTGCCGGGACGAAGTTCACCCGCTGCTCGCAGACGTAGTGATCCCAGGTACCGTCCGAGCCGGGATGCATCCGGCACATCAGTTGCGGGCCCTCGTCGAGCTTGACGATGCCGATGCAGTAGGGCGCCTCGACGTCGAACGAACTCGGCGGGCCGTAGCGCAGGATCGTGAAGGTCGCCAGCGTGCCGGCCCCGCTGACCTGGTGCCATCCGAGATTGCCGCTGAAGCAGGTCGGGCAGCGGTACTTCGGGTACATGATCAGCGCGGAGCAGTCGAGGCATCTCTGAACGATCAGCTTGCCCTCGGCCAGCGCCGCACCGAACGGGCCGGTGAGCTCCTCGGCGTTCTGGATGTATCCGCCATCTCGCAGGACGTTCGTGACGCTCATCGCGTGACCCTCTCCAGCATCATGATCTGCGCGTCCATGTACGAGCCGCCGGTCCCGCCGACGATGCAGCGCTGCGCGTTCGGCACCTGACGATCCGGCCCGGCGCGGTGCAGCAGCTGCCGGACGCCCTCGATCAGCAGCGCGGTTCCGCCGCCGACGCCGGTGTGCCCGGCCGAGAGCAGGCCACCGTTGGTGTTCAGCGGGAACTGCCCGCCCGGGGAGAACCGGCCCTTGTGGAACTCGCGCGCCGCCTCACCCTCGGGCGAGATCGCCAAGCCCTCCAGGGCGATCGCGAGCACCGCGGCGTAGGAGTCGTAGACCTCGCCGAGGTCGGCGTCCTCGGGGCCCCAACTCGCGGCCTGGTACGCCTCCTCCGCCGCCTTCACCCAGCCCAGCACGCCCAGGTCGGCATCCTGCCCGGCGGAGTAGTGCGAGACACAACCGCCCGAGCCGCCGATGCGGACCCAGGCGTCGTGTTTCCTCGCCGCCTCGGTGGCACTGGTCATGACGAACGCGCCTGCACCGTCGGCCAGGAACGGGCACTCGAACGCGTGGATCGGATCGGAGATCATCTTCGAGTTGACGATCTTCTCCACCGTCAGCTTCTTCTCGTAGTACATCGCGTTCGGGTTCAGGTTCGCCCAGTCCCGCAGTGCGACGCAGATCGCCGCCATCTCCGCCGCGCTGGAGCCGGACCGGTGCATGTACCGCTGGGTGATCAGCCCGCCGATCGCGTTGAACTGCAGGCCGGTCGGCGCCTCCCACTCCTTCGGGATGCCGTTGACCGAAAGCATGTCGATCATCGCCTGCAGGTCGGCCGAGCCCCACCTCTCCGAGTAAACGACCAGCACATTGCGGGCCTGTCCGGACGCGATCAGCCCGGCCGCCATCCGGGTCGCGTTGTCGCTGGTCGACCCGCCGGAGTGGACCATGACCGAACTCTTCACCCGGCCGTGCAGGCCGAGTTCCTCGGCGACCCGGCTGAAGATCAGGTCGGCCTGGTCCGGGATGCCGTGCAGACATGGGATCAGCACGATCTGGTCGATGTCGGTGTGCGCGAGCCGCGCGTCCTGGATCGCCCGGGCCGAGGCCTCGACGATCTGCGCCATGAAGCCGCGTTCCCGGTAGACCCCAGAGGGGATCTCACCGATGCCGATGAAGGCGGCATCGTTGGCGCTGCCCGGCTCGGGGTACGGCGGGGTCCACACGTCAGTCATCTGCGCCCTCCAACGGCGTGCGACGACGAGCCAGCATGATCCAGTGGAAGTTCATGACCGACTCGTCCTTCTGGTTGATCACGTCGTAGTCGACGTGCAGGACCCCGTACTTGGGGCTCTTGTGCGGTTCGACCTGCGAGACGGTGGCCCGCACCCGCAGCGTGTCGCCGTCCCGGACCGGGGCCAACGCCCGAAGCGTCCGGCACTCGATCAGGGCCTCGATGCACGTGCCGTACCAGCCGCTGGATCCGACCAGTCCGACCGCGATGCAGAACGTCAACGGCCCGTGCGCGATCCGGCCGCCGAAGCGGGTACCGGAGGCGTACATCTCGTCGACGTGCAGCGGGTACTGATCCCCCGTCAGACCGGCGAACAGATTGATGTCCGCCTGGTCCAAGGTCCGGCCGTTGGTGAGGATCGCCTGGCCCACCTCGAAGTCCTCGAAGGCGCGCTGCTGCGGTGACCAGTCGCTCATCGGTCGCTCAGACCCATGTGCCGGGCGATGACGGTCTTCTGGATCTCGTTGGCGCCGCCGCCGACCATGCCGTGCTTGGCCTCGCGGAAGTAGCGCTCCATGTCGTACTCCGGCAACTGGGCGTAGCCGCCGTAAGCCTGCATGCCGTTGAACGCGATCCGATAGGCCGTCTCCACGGCGAAGACCTTCGCCATGGAGACCTCCATCGAGGCCTTCTCGCCGCGCGCCAGTTTCGTGGCCGCGTTGAACACCAGCAGTCGCGCGGCGGTCAACGCGGTCTCGTCCTCCGCCATCCGGTGCTTGATGACCTGCAGCGAGGACAGCGGCCGGCCGAACTGATGCCGGTCCTTGGTGTAGGCGATCGTGTCGTCCAGCGCGGTACGCGCGTTGCCCACGTAGGAGGCAGCCAGGCCCATGCGCTCGTAGTCCAGGTGGGTGCCGATGTAGTTCCAGCCCTTGCCGATCTCACCGATGACGTTCTCCGCCGGCACGCGGACGTCGGTCAGGAAGATCTCGGTGGTCCCCAGACTGCGCCGGACCAGGGTCGGCATCTTGCGGATGTCCAGGCCGGGCGCGGTGTTCGGCATCGAGAACAGGCTCAGCCCGCCGTGGCGTTCGGCCCCGGTCCGGGCCAGCATCACGATCCAGGCGCCCGGCAGATGTGCACCCGAGCACCAGGTCTTATTGCCGTTGAGGACCCAGTCGGTGCCCTCCGGAACGGCCCGGGTGCACACTGCCGCCGCGTCCGAGCCGGCCTGCGGTTCGCTGATCGAGATGCTGAACCGGCGTTCGCCCTTGAGGAACATCGGCACATGCTCGGCCTGCTGCTGCGGCGAACCGTGGACCACGAAATTGTTGACGGTGAACATCGAGGTCATCAGGCAGGCCGCGGTGTCCAGGCTGTACTTGGCCATCGCCTCGCAGAAGATCGCGTACATGACCGGGTCGGCCGCGCTGCCGCCGAGCTCCTCGGGAAGCAGCAGCCCGAGCCAGCCGTTGTCGGCGACCTTGCGGTAGAGCTCGTCAGGGAACGACCGGTTCTCGTCGTGCTCACGGGTGTACTCCCGACCCACCTCCCGCTCCATGAACCGGTGCAGCATGTCCTTCCACGCCAGCTGCTCCTCGGTGTGCCGGAAATCCACCGCGCGCTCCTCGGGAAACCGGGTCGGACGAAGATTTCAAATCCGACCTAACAATCGTTCGTTAGCGCAGTGTATGCTCCCCCCCACGGATCAGCGCAAGGAGAGGAAGCTCCGCGATGACGCGAATCGCTCCACGCTTCGAGGAGTACCGCGACCGGTACAAGACGATCCGGCTGGAACGCAGCGACGGGATCCTCGAGATGACTGTGCACACCGACGGCGGGCCGCTGGTGTGGACCTCGACGGCGCACGACGAACAGGCTTACTGCTTCAACGACATCGCCAACGACCCGGACAACAAGGTCGTGATCCTGACCGGTGCCGGGGACGCCTACTGCCCCGGCATCGACTTCGGCTCGTTCAGCCTGGGCACCCCGCACGACTGGGCCGAGATCATCTACGAAGGACAGCGCCTGCTGAACTGCATGCTGGCGATCCAGGTGCCGGTGATCTCGGCGATCAACGGACCGACGCTGGTGCATCCCGAGGTGCCGGTGCTCGCCGACATCGTGCTGGCGGCGGAGCATGCGACGTTCAGCGACTCCCCGCACTTCGCCTCGGGCATCGTGCCCGGCGACGGCGCGCACATCGTCTGGACCCACCTGCTCGGGCCGAACCGCGGCCGCTACTTCCTGCTCACCGGGCAGGAGATGTCCGCCGCCCAGGCCGAGGTCCACGGAGTGGTCGCCGAGGTCCTGCCGGCCGACCAGCTGCTGCCCCGGGCCCGCGAGCTCGCCGCGATGATCGCGGCGAAGCCGGCCCTGGCCCGGCGCTACGCACGCGCCACCCTGACCCGCGAGTGGAAGCGACTCATGGACGCCCACCTCGGCTACGGCCTGGCACACGAGGCACTGGCCGCGTTGGACCTTGCGCACGAACGCTGAACCAACGGGGCCGTCGAGGAGCGGTAGGAGGCGACTGCCGTGCCGAGACCGGGACGGCCGGCTGCGCGAGCGATCCTGACGACCCGCGTGGCGGAGGTCGCCGCACAGGTTTCGGCGCTGCTGGACCGTCCGCCCGGTCCCGACCTGGGTGAGCCCAACGTGCTGGCCGGTGCGCTGGCCACGTTGTGCGACTCGATCCATGTGCAACTTCAGGAGACTGCGCCGCGCGCCGGCGCTCACGTTGCCGAGGACTGCGCCACTCTGGTCGAGTTGACTGCGCTGCTCGAACGCGTTCGCGCACACGTGACCGCTGCCCGTTTCGACGCCCTGGAACGGATCCATCTGGGCCTCGGGCGACTGCGCTGCCTGCCCGACACGGGCCGGCTACTACCCGAAGCGACGCGAGAGCTCGCGCGCTGCTGTGAATTCGACCGGGTCGTGCTGGCTCGGGTGCGAGAGACCGCATGGCGCGCCGAGGCCGTCTGGGTCGTGCCGGACAAGGTCCCGGAAGCCCGGCCGGCCGGTTTCGCCGACCGCGACACCGAATGGGTCCCGTTCGACTCGGGAGTCCTGGAAACCCACCTGCTGCGCCGGCGGCTGCCCGTCCTGGTCCATCCGGACGAGCACCGCAGTCGCCTCACCTGGTGTCCTGCCAACAGCTACGTCGCGGCCCCGATCTGCGCGGACCGGCGGGTGATCGGGTTCCTGCAGGCCGACTGTCTGGACCGCGAGCTCACGGATCTGGATCGGGACAACATAGCCAGCTTCGCCGAGGGATTCGCGCTGGTCTTCGAACGTGCCGCGCTGCTGGAACGGATCGAACGGCAGCGCGTGCGGGTGCACGAGGCATTCGCCGCCACCGAGGGACAACTGGCCGGATTGACCGACGCCGGGACCGTGCTCATCCGTCGGGACCAGGAATCTGTAGCAGTTGTCCGAACGGCGGCGGGACTTCGCCGGATCACGATCTCGCCGGTCGATGCACTGTTCACCACGCGAGAGCGGCAGGTCCTCGAACTGATGGTGCAGGGCTCCCGCAACCGCCGGATCGCCGAGCAGTTGGTGGTCGCGGAGGAGACCGTGAAATCTCACGTGCGTTCGATCTCCCGCAAGCTCCGGGCCTCGGGCAGAGCCGACGCCGTGGCGCGGTACCTGCGCATGTGCATCCAAGAGGATTCCTGATGGAGGTAACCGCCCCCTTCCCGCCGAGCACCTCCGTCCCGCGCTGGCGAAGCTCCGGGGCCGAGCTGACGCGCCGGACGCAGCGGTTGGTCGAAGGATGCGGGGCGCTGCACCTCCCCGCACCGGACGAGTCCGATCCACGAGCCCTCGTGAGTGCCGTACAGGTCGCCTGTCTGGACGAAATTCGCAAGGCCGATTCGGCTCCGCCGCGGCGTGTCGAACTGGTGAGCCTGCTCCGCGAGGCGACACGTCTGGCGGATGCCTACTCGATGCGTTCGATGATCGCGTCGACGATCCGGCTTGCAGACTGCGACCGCGGTCTGGCCCGGTTGCGGGAGATCACCACAACGGCGGGACTGATCGACGGCGTGTGCGACGAGTTGATCCGTTCGCTGGGATTCACTCGCACGATGCTCAGCCGCGTGGAGGTGGGCCTGTGGCGGCCCTGGCGCGGCAATGCCGCGATGATGCGCGAGTCCTGGGTGGCCGACTGGATCGACAACACGATCCCGCTGGACGATCTCACCCTGGAGACCCGCCTGCTCACCGAACGGCGGCCGGCCCTGATCCTGGACACCACGGTCCCGGGCATCGCCTCGATGGTCCATGCAGCCGGCGTCCGCTCCTATGTGGCGGCACCGATCATGCCCGGTGGGCAGGTCGTGGGGTTCTTCCACGCCGATCACGGCGTGGGCGGCCGCACCTGTGACGAGAGCGACCGGGACATCTTGTGGACCTTCGCCGAAGGCTTCGGCCACCTCTACGAACGGACCACCCTGCTCGAACAACTGCGGGGTCGCGCCGAACAGGTCCGGCGCAGCGTCTCGACACTCACCGCGGCACTGGACCAGCTCGCCGATACCCAGACCGCCCTGGCACGTGACACCCACAGCGAGGTTGGACGTACGGAGCCGATCCGGTTGAACGCCCGACTGAGCCGGCTGACGCCGCGGGAGCTGGAAGTGCTCGAGTTGGTCGTCGCCGGCGCTCGTAACGAGGAGATCGCGCATCGGCTGGCGATACAGGTCGGCACGGTCAAATCCCATGTCCAGAAGATCCTCTCCAAATTAGGAGTCCTGAACCGATCGCAGGCCATCGCGCTGTGCCTCGGGCTGGAGACGACCGCGCCGCACCGGGCCTGAGAGGTACGACCTCTCATACCTTCGAGGTAGGGATTTCCACTTTTTGCGTCACGAACAATCGATCGTTCGCTGCCAGACTTGGCGCCATGCAATGTCCGATCCGAATCCGGGCATCCGCCGTCCAACGGGAGCGCACGTGAGCGTTGTCAACGATCTGGAATCGCGGCCCACGGCAGTGAGCATCGAACACCTCGTGCCCGCGCAGGCCTACCAGGATCTCAGCCCCGCGCAGCGGGAAGCGCAAAGCATGAACCGGATCGGCCAGTTGGCTTGCGCCGCCATGGGCCCGGTAATGCTCATCCTGTTCGTGATCGGAGCGGTTTGGCTTGCCGGTTACTGGCCCCCGCAGAAGCTACCGGGAGCCAACGCGGTCCAGGTGCTCGACTGGTACGCCAAGCACAACACCAGGCTGAAGGTCGGGCTGGTGTTCATGACGTGCGCGTACGCGGTGATGTGCTTCTACGGTGTGGTGATGGCGGTGCAGACCCGCCGCAAGGAGGGCGCATACCCGGTCTGGACGTATCTGCAGCTGACCTGTATGGCCTGCGGCACCGCACAAATCGTGATCATGGGTGCCGCGTGGGCGGCGGCTGCCTTCCGCGCCGCCGGCTGCTCCAGCAGGAATCCATGCCATCTGGTGCGCGGCTCGGCGGAATTTCTTGCCTACGCCCATGACGTCCAGATGATGCACGACTTCGGCTGGATGATCCTGCTGGGCACCTGGATGCCGTTCACCATCTGGAACATCGCACTCGGGATGGCGATCCTCCTCGACAAGACCGACACCCCGGTGTTTCCGCGGTGGTCCGGCTATCTCTCCCTCCTGTCCGGGGTTTCCTACGCCCTGGGGTCGGGGTGCTGGTTCTTCTTCGAGGGAGCGATGGGCTGGAACGGCCTGTTGGCGCTCTACTACGTATTCGCGATCTTCGGCTTCTGGGTCCTCTACTTCGCCTGGGCCAGCTACAAGAACGTCCAACGGGGATACGTCCACCAGCAGGACATCCTCACTGCCTAGGGTCGGAAAGCCGCGGTGACAGACACAATCAGTGATTCGCTCGGCGGTCTGTTGGGCAGCACCGTCCAACAGGCCCCGAGCGGGTCCGGGGACCGGTCGGGCGCGGACCGGCAGCGCAAGCCGCTTCGTGGCCGGATCCCCGGCGAGCTCGGAATTTGGATCTTCATCTTCGGCGACATGACGGCGTTCGCCCTCATGTTCATCGTGTTCGAGAGCGCTCGCATGGACGAGCCGAAGGTCTTCGAAGCGTCCCGGCGCACCATGCACCTGCCCTTCGGCGCGGTCAACACCCTCCTGCTTCTGCTCGGCTCGCTGCTGGTCGTCCGCGGGCTTCGTGCGGTTCGCACGGGCGAGGAACGCGCTCCCCTTCTGTTCGGGTTGTGCTGGCTGTGCGGGCTGATCTTCGTCGTCGACAAAATCATCGAGTACACGTGGGTGGCGAACGACGGCCACAGCGTGAGCGACAACCTGTTCTACGGCTACTACTTCCTGTTCACGGCTGCCCACTTGCTGCACCTCTTGCTCGCCATGCTCGGGATGGCCGTCGTGGTGCGCATCTCCCGGCGGCCCGTGCACACCGCCAAGGATCTGCGCCACATCGAGGTCTTCGGCGCGTACTGGCACCTGGTGGATCTGCTGTGGGTCATCCTCTTCCCGCTCATCTATCTGATGCGGGTCTGAGCAATCGAAGGGTCGCCGAACCGTGACGGTGGACGCGCTGCAGCAGGATCTCGCGCTCGTCGAGCGCAACGTCAGGCATGCGGGACGACCGGTGCTCGTCGTGTGGGCCGTACTGACGGCGGCGACCCTGATCTCGTGGTGGCTGGGCGACGGTCACGGTGCTACCGCCGTCGCCGGCGTGCTGGTCATCGTCACCGGCTTCGCCAAGGTTGCCCTGATCGGCGATCACTTCATGGAATTGCGCTCGGCACCACCACAATTGCGCTTCGCCTTCTTCGGCTGGTGCACCTTGGTACCCGGAATCCTGCTCGGCATCTACCTGGTACGGCGGTGAAAGGGCACACGTGACTACCTACGTCTTCACCGAATCCTGGGAACGCGAGCGGGAACGGCTCAACTCGCTGGAGCGCGCATTCGACGTGGCCACCCGGGAGCACCTGCTCCGCCTCGGCGTCCCGCTCGGCGCGCACTGCCTGGAGGTCGGCGCCGGCGGGGGGAGCATCGTCTGCTGGATGGCCGACCAAGCCGGACCAGGCGGACGGGTGGTCGCGACCGACCTCGACCTGACCTGGCTGCACCGGCTTGGGCGAGACGACTTCGAAGTGCGGCAACACGACATCGGCACCGAGGATCTGGAACCCGCGGCCTTCGACGTGATCCACACTCGGGCGGTTCTGCAGCATGTCCCCGGCCGCGACGCGGCGCTGGCCCGACTGGTCGGTGCGTTGCGCCCGGGAGGCGTGCTGCTGGTGGAGGACGTCGATCTGGATGCAGGCGCCGTCTACGCGCGCGAGGCCGACCTGCCGTTGACCCGTAGGGTTATCACCGCCGTGCGGGACGTGGTGCGGGCGGCCGGTGCCGACACCGGCTGGGCGACCGGGCTGCCGGCGATGCTGCACGATGCCGGGCTGACCGAGGTCGGCGCGACCTTGACCAATCCCTACATGTGGGGCGGCGACGAACGCGGCGACGTGATTCGGATAACCGTCGAGCGAGTGCGCCCGCAGATCGCCGAACTCGGTCTGCTGAGCGCCGTCGAGGTCGAGGAATTCCTGGATCGCACTCGGGAGCCCGGCTTCCATTGGGCCTGCCTCCCGATGATCTCGGCCTGGGGTCGCAAGCCGCGCTGACTCTCCGCGTGGGTTCAGGTCACGGTTACCGGTACGCCGAGCGCGTGCAGTTGGCGTCGGCACTCGGCCTCGCCGAGGAACAGCAGGCCGTGGATGCCGACCGCCGTCGCCGCCTCGACGTTCTCCGGGAAGTCGTCCACGAAGGCGACCTGATGGGGGCTCAGGTCCAGGCGGGTGAGCATTTCGCGGTAGATCGCCACCTCCGGCTTGCGCAGCCCGACCACGTACGAGGAGCAGTTCAGGTCGATCACACCGGCCGGGAACAGCTCGGACAGCCAGGCGTGGCGTTCGGCGAACACGTTGGACAGCAGCGCGGTCCGCAAGCCCGCGGCCTTTATCTGCGTGACCAGATCGATCATGCCGGCGCTCACCTGACCGCCCATGAGCGTCCACATCATCTTGTCGAGCCGTTGCGCAGGTACCGCGACCCCCTGCTCGGCGCGTATCTGCGCAATGGCGTCGATGCAGAAGTCCGCGAAGGACAGCTCCCCGATCTCGCACTTCGCGAACAGCGAGCCACCTCGGAACAGGTCCATCGTGGTTCCCGGACGCAGGTCGTACTCCGCATCGATCCGGTCGAACTCGCCCAACGGCGTCGGCATCAGCACTCCGCCGACGTCGAAGACCACCGCCTCGATCGAGCCCGCCGACCCGGACGGTGGAAGGTTCACCGTCTGCGAGCTACGGCCAGGGTGAACAGGGCCGGGACGCCGAGGACGCCCGCCGCGGCCGGGGTCTGTTTGGTGGACTTCGCCAGTCCGCCCATCGTCGCCGCCGAACGACTGAGGCCGGTGGCCACGGCCGCGCTGTTCGGCGCGTTGACCGAGGAGACCTCGACCCGGCCGAGGATGTAGCCGATCGTGTACTTGGAGGTGGTCGGTGAGGTGAAGGTGCTGGTGACCTTCAGGCCGCCCAGGACGTAGCGGGT